>DASQDS010000752.1:0-6085 GCA_035634075.1 Pilimelia sp.
CGTGCTCGCTGAGCACCAGCGGTGTGCCGTGTCGCCACTTCGCCGCCATCCCGACCAGCGTGGAGAGCCCGTTCATGGACGAGTGCACGACGTCGGCCCGCACCGGCTCGGCCGCCAGCGGGCGCAGCATGTGCGCGATCAGCCAGGCGGCGTCGCAGGCGTCGGCGAGGCTGAGCCCCTGCGCCTCGTCGACCCGGATCCCCCGCCAGGCGTCCATCATCGCGGTGAGCGCCGCCGGGGACAGCAGCGCCGACTCCAGGTCCCCGCCGTCGGTGGCGTACGCGTGCAGGCCGCGCAGCGCCGCCAGGAACTGCCCGCGGGTGCGGGCCGCGGCGTCCGACCCCGGCGGGACCGGGGTGACGAGCGCGCCGACGAACTCGGCGAACGCCGCGCCGAACGCCCCGCCCGGGCGGCCGCGGCCCACGGGGCGCGGCCGCCAGAGCGGGATCGACCGGACCCGGTCGAGGTTGTCGGGGCTTGGCCAGACCTGCCGCTCGGAGCCGTCGACGGTGAGCGCCACCATCTCCCAGCGGTAGTCCGGCAAGCCCCGCACGAGCTGGTCGCACCAGACACTGACCCCGCCCATGGCGTACGGGTAGGTGCCCTCGGAGACCAGCGCCACCTTCATGAGCGGGGCGCCGCCGTGACGGTCGCCGGGGTGGCCGCGTCGAGCGCGACCGGGGCGGAGACCTCGGTGCCGTACGCCTGACTCTGGGCGGTCTGCGCCCCGCTCACCGTGACCGTCCCGGCCTGCGGCGACGTGACCGTGATGGTCCCGGCGGCGCGGTCGTAGACGGCGTCGGCGCCCGCGGCCAGCCCGGCGAAGTGCGCCGTGCGGCCGTCGGCGTAGGCCCCCAGCGCCGGCCAGTCCGGGTTCAGCACGGGCGCGGCGAACAGCGCCTCGTACTTGTCCAGCACCCGGTCCAGCCAGTCGGTGAGCAGGGTGTTGCCGCCGCCGTAGTCCCGCACGTTGGCGATGTGGAAGGTGTGCGTGTACGCCGACCCGGTGGCCAGCCGGTTGAGTGCCAGCCCGGCCTCGTAGTCGATGATCTCGTCGTAGCTCAGGTTGCGCGACCAGTACGGGAACAGGCCGCCCGGGCCGAAGAAGGAGTTGTAGAAGGTGGTCTGCTCGGCGGGCGCGGTGGTGAAGTAGGCGACGTTCGTCGGCCAGTCCGGCACGACGGTGACGGCCGGCTCCAGCGGGTGGGTGATGCCGCAGTTGAAGCACGACGGCACGTGGCTGGGGAAGGACATGTTGCCGTGCAGGTAGCGCACGCCGAGGTCCTTGGCCGCCTGCAGCAGGTGCGGGTTGGACGCTGCCAGGCCGTGGTCGGTCGGCGGCCCGGTGTCGTTGTCCGGGTCGTCGTTGTAGACGCCCAGGCCCGAGTACTCTCCGGTCTTCAGCACGCTGGCCGGCACGTCGAGGCCGAGGCTGGCGCCGGCGGCCGCGTTGTTCTCGATCTCGGCCCGGCTGGTCGCGTAGTCGGTGAAGTTGAGCTCCGGGTGGGTCAGCGTGTGGTTGACCCACCGGAACTCGTCGGCCAGGCAGCGGGTCGTGGCGGTGAGCGTGTCGACGCCGCCGTCGGGCGCGCACGCGTTGCCGCCCGCCGGGTCGGCGTCCTCGCCGTTGTACGCGAGGTTGACGGTGAAGTCCGGTGCCGTCGGGTGCTCCGCGCGCAGGGCCACCTGCCGCTGGTGCAGGTTGTACGCGTCGTGCCCGGTCACCCGGTAGCCCGGCTCGTACTCGATCGTCCCGTCCTCGTGGTAGTGGTCGGCGGTGTTGAACCAGTCGTCCACGTCCACGGTCAGGAACCGCCGCTGCTCGCCGAGGTGCAGCCCCCGGCTGGCCCACCGGAAGAGCCCGTACACCAGCGCGTGGCTGTGCAGCAGGTGCTCGTTGGAGGTGAACGTCAGCGCCAGCCGCTCGCGGCCGTCCGGCGAGGTGGTCCGGACGCCGAGGACGTCGTCGCCGGCGGTGAGCACGGCCTCGGCGGCGCAACCGGCCGCGATCCGGGTCCGGTACACATAGGACTGGACGACGGGGATCTGCGCGTCGGCCTTGAGGTAGTCGAAGATCTGCGCGCCGGCGGCGGTGAGCGAGACCGGCAGCGGCGTGTCGCCGACGCCCCCCTCGCTCGACCCGGTCAGGCAGTAGTTCTCCGGCCAGGTGCCGTGGCTGGTGTAGAGGGCGGCCTGGCGCACGCCGTAGTCCCGCTCGTACGCCCACAGGCGGTTCCACTCCTCCACGTTGAGCGCGGTGAAGAAGCCGCCGCCCTCGCCGTAGAGCAGCATGCTGTTGGTGAGCAGGATCGCGTTGTAGCGGCCGGTGCCGTCGGGCGCCACGAGGGTCTCGGGGGTCAGCGCGGCGGTCCGGGTGTGCAGCACGTCGTAGCTCGCACCGACCCGGTCCAACATGGACTTCCAGGTGGGCACGCCGAAGTCGTCGGCGTCCACGGCCAGCACGAGGGCCCGCAGACGGGTCTGGTCGCCCAGGGCGGCCGCGGCCGCGGCGCGGCGGGCGTGGCCCGGCGGGACCGGGCGAGCCTTCTGCCCGGCCTTGACCGGAACGCTGCCGGCCTTGCGCGGCAACGGTTTCGGCGGCTGGGCGCGCGGGACGCCGACCTGCGCGAGGCCGGTCGCCCGCGGTGGCGAGCCGGTGGGTTTCGGCGGTGCGGCGGCGTGCGCGGGGCTGATCGCGGTCAGCGCCGTGGCGGCCCCCACCATCAGGACAACGAATCGCGCCGCACGGCGGCGCGCGCGGGCAGGGTGGAACATACCGACCCCCACTGGCAGGTATCAATGGTCAGGAGCGACGTCAGTCGACGGCCCGACGACTGAAATCGTGGGAACGCTACCAACGGATCTCGGTCCGTACGAAGTGGATGACTCACATACGCGCTTCTATTGACCCGGCACCGACACGGGTGCTATCGGCGGCCCGAAATGTTAACGAAATTCCACCGAAATGTGGCCCGGCGGGTCGAGCGGGAAACAACTCGATTAATCGATGTCCGTCTATCACAAGACGTCACGGGCGGCGACCGCCAGGACGGCTTACGTGTCGATGAATTCGCGGCCGGGCGGGCCGCCCCGCCGGCCGTCGGCCGGCCGCCCGAGATCAACCGGTTCGGGCGATCCCGCGCTGGCCGATCCTGTACCCCCCGGTGACCGATCAGCCCAGCGGCTTCCCCACTCGGCTCGCGCCGCCGGTCCGGAGTGTGCGACGTTGGAATCCTGACCGGGCGAACGAAGGGCGGTGGACATGGGCGAGGAGGTCGCGCGGCACGTCTTCACGCGCGAGGACCGCAGCCGCTACCGGCAGAAGGTCCGCCGCAGCCTCGACGTCTTCGCCGAGATGTTGGCCGGTGCGCGCTTCGACGCAGAGCGCCCGATGACCGGGCTGGAGATCGAGCTCAACCTCGTGGACGCGGCGGCCGAGCCGGCGATGCGCAACGCCGAGGTGCTGGCCGCGATCGCCGACCCGTCCTTCCAGACGGAGCTGGGCCAGTTCAACGTCGAGATCAACGTGCGGCCGCGCCGGTTGGCCGGCGACGGCGTGACCGGCTTCGAGCGCGAGGTGCGGGAAAGCCTGAACTCGGCCGAGGAGCGGGCCCGCGCGATCGGCGCCCACCTGGTGATGATCGGCATCCTGCCGACGCTGCGCCGCCGGCACCTCACCGCCGAGTCGCTCTCGGCCAACCCCCGGTACGCGCTGCTCAACGAGCAGATCTTCGCCGCCCGGGGCGAGGACCTCCAGATCCGCATCGACGGTGTGGACCGGCTGGCCACCACCGCCGAGACCATCGCACCCGAGGCGGCCTGCACCAGCACGCAGTTCCACCTGCAGGTCAGCCCCGGGCAGTTCGCGGCGTACTGGAACGCGGCGCAGGCGGTGGCGGGCGTGCAGGTCGCCCTGGGGGCCAACGCGCCGTTCCTGTTCGGCCGGCAGCTGTGGCACGAGACCCGGATCCCCCTGTTCGAGCAGGCCACGGACACCCGCCCGGACGAGCTGAAGGCGCAGGGCGTACGGCCGCGGGTGTGGTTCGGCGAACGCTGGATCACCTCGGTGTTCGACCTGTTCGAGGAGAACGTCCGCTACTTCCCCGCCCTGTTGCCGGTCTGCGAGGACGAGGACCCCGCTGAGACGCTGGCCCGCGGGGACACGCCGCGCCTGGCCGAGTTGCGACTGCACAACGGCACGGTCTACCGGTGGAACCGGCCGGTGTACGACGTCGTCCACGAACGGCCGCACCTGCGGGTGGAGAACCGGGTACTGCCGGCCGGCCCGACCGTGGTGGACACCATCGCGAACGGCGCCTTCTACTTCGGGGTGGCGCGGATGCTCGCCGAGGCCGAGCGGCCCATCTGGACGCAGATGTCGTTCAGCGCGGCGGAGGAGAACTTCCACTCCTGCGCCCGGGAGGGCATCTCCGCCCGGGTGTACTGGCCCGGCATGGGTTACCTGCCCGCCGAGGAGCTGGTGCTGCGGCGGCTGCTGCCGCTGGCCCACGAGGGCCTCGACCGCTGGGGCGTCGCGGCGGCCGAACGCGACCGGCTGCTCGGCATCATCGAGGGCCGCTGCCTGGCCGGGCAGAACGGCGCCACCTGGCAGATCCGCACCCTGCACCGGCTGGAGGACGAGGGGCACCTCGACCGCCCGGCGGCGCTGCGCGAGCTGCTGCGCCGCTACATCCCCCACATGCACGGCAACGTGCCGGTGCACGAGTGGCCGGTGGACTGACCGGCCGCGGGCTGACGCGCCGCCGCGCGGACCGACCGCCCGGCTGACCGACCGCTGGTCACCGGCGGCTGCCGGCCACCGAGTCCACCAGTCGCCGCGCCACCTCGGGCAGCGGCGTGGCGAGGGTCGTCGCCGCCTGCCGCAGCACCTCCAACGCCTCGGCGGCGGAACAGCCGCGCTGGGCCAGCACCACGCCCACGGCCTGGTTGACCACCTCGCCGTACGCCAGCGCCTCGCGCAGTTCGGCGGCCGTCGCGGCCTGCCGGCTGCGGTCGATCACCGCGGACAGCAGCAGGCCGGCGTGCTCGGCGACCAGCGCCACGGTCAGCTGCGCGCGGGCGTCGATGGCGCCCGCCGCGCCCGCGTAGAGGTTCAGCGACCCGGCCGCCTCGGAGGCGACCTCGATCGGCGCGCACAGCACCCCGTGGACGCCGTGGGCCAGCGCCGTGGCGCCCCAGCCGGGCCAGCGGGCGTCCACCCGCAGGTCGTGGGACACCACCGTGGTCCGCTCCCGGATCGCCACCAGGCACGGCCCGTCCCCGCGCCGGTACTGCCCCTCGTCGAGGTACGAGACCAGCGGCTCGGTCGCCGCCACGGTGCGGGTGCCCCCGTCGCGCAACAGGGTGACCCCGCACCAGGCCGGCCCGGACAGCGCCTGGGTCGTCGTGTCCACGAGGGCGTCCAGGGCGGCGTCGAGGTCCTCGCTGGCCAGCAGCCGGGCCGTCAGCTCACGCAACAGTGCGACTGTCTCCACGACGTGCAGGCCGTTGTCGATCACCAGTGCTCCCAGGCCGGGGCGGCGGCCGCCGCCGGCCCCGACTCCCCCGCGCCGGGCCGTCCCAAACGTGGGTCGGCGGACCGCGGTGTGCGGCGCCCCGGACGGGGTACCGAACGACGATGGACATCTGGCGGTACGCGGCCGCGGCCGGCGCTGGGGCGGCCCGCGCCCGTTCCCTGCTCGCGGGAAGCCCGGTGCGTCCCCTGCACCCGGCCGGACGCACCTTCACGGCCGAGGTGGAGGTGTGGGGCGGCGGCGAGCGCCACTGGGGCGCGGGCCTGCTGGACATCGCGGGGCGGCACGAGGCCACGGTACGGGTCTCCAAGGGGGCGGGCACGCCGGACGGGTGGCCGGACGTGCTGGGGCTGGCCATCCGGGTGGCCGGGGCCGGCGCCACCGGCCCGTTCGACCTGCTGCTGTCCAGCACCGGGCGGGCGCCGGGGCTGCGGCACCTGCCCACCCCCCGGCGCGACTTCACGGCGACGTACGGCTCGATCCTGCCCTACCACGGCCGGCGCGGCCGGGTGTGGCTGGCGGCCCTGCCCGCGCCGGGGGTCACCGCGCTC
>DASQDS010000753.1:0-7010 GCA_035634075.1 Pilimelia sp.
AACAGCGCCCGCCGGACGTACGCCTCCGGCGAACCGCCGCGCGTGATGTCCGGCCACCGCCGCCAGGCCTTGGCGAGCACGGTCTGCAGCAGGTCCTCGGCGCGGCCCGCGTCGCCGGTCAGCAGCCACGCGGAGCGCAGCAGCGCGGCGGACCGCGCAGTGACGAACTCGGCGAACCCGTCCGGCGGCCGGCTGCCCCCCATGAGTGCCATGCGCACCTCCCAGCCATCAATACGCCCCGCGACCGCCGCCGGGTTAACGCGCCGGTCGGTCCAGACAAATTTCGGAGACGAGAGTGATCGGGCCGGCGGTGGGTACCTGCTGTTTCACGCAAACAACCTGGTCACGCAGAGGGGAACACCATGATCGCGCAGGAGCAGATAGGTTCGTTGTACGGCAAGGACGTCTACGACCGGGACGGCGACAAGATCGGTTCGCTCGGCCAGGTGTGGTCCGACGCGGCCGGGCAGCCCGCCTGGGCGAGCGTCAAGACCGGACTGTTCGGGATGAACGAGTCGTTCGTTCCGCTGGCCGACGCGGAGTGGCGCGGCGACGACCTCACCGTCCCGTACGAGAAGGCGATGGTCAAGGACGCGCCGAACGTCGACGCCTCCCACGACGAGCCGCTGCAGACGGAGGACGTGACGCGGCTGTACGAGTACTACGGCATGAGCTGGGAAGACAGCCAGCGCGGCTACCAGCGCGGCGCCGAGGACACCTCGGCCTCGTACGCCGGCACGGGCACGGTCGGCTACGACACCTCCGGCCCGACGACCGACGACGCGATGACCCGCTCCGAGGAGCGACTCGTTGCCGGGACCCGCACTGAGCAGGTCGGCAAGGCGCGCCTGCGCAAGTACGTGGTCACCGAGCAGCAGCAGGTGACGGTGCCGGTGACCCGCGAGGAAGTGCGGGTCGAGCGCGAGCCGATCACCGACGGCAACGTCGGTCGGGCGATGGACGGGCCGGCCATCAGCGAGGAGGAGCACGAGGTCGTGCTGCACGCCGAGCGGCCGGTCGTCTCCACGGAGGCGACGCCGGTGGAGCGGGTGCGGCTGGGCAAGGAGACGGTCACCGAGCAGGAGACCGTCGCCGGCGAGGTACGCAAGGAGCAGATCGAGACGGACGTGCCCGACAGCGGGCGCCGCAACCGCTCCTGACCGGCCGGCGCTACGCGCGGGCGCCGATCTGCAGGTAGGTCTTGGGACTCGGCACCTCGGCGAAGAAGTCGTTGCCCTTGTCGTCCACCACGATGAACGCGGGGAAGTCGGCCACCTCGATCCGCCAGACCGCCTCCATGCCCAGCTCCGCGTACTCCAGCACCTCGACGTGCCGGATGCAGTCCTGGGCAAGCCGGGCGGCCGGGCCGCCGATCGAGCCGAGGTAGAACCCCCCGTGCTGCTGGCAGGACTCGGTGACCGCGCCGGACCTGTTGCCCTTCGCGAGCATCACGTGCGAGCCGCCGGCCGCCTGGAACTTCGCCACGTACGCGTCCATCCGGCCGGCCGTCGTGGGGCCGAAAGACCCGCTGGCGTAGCCCTCCGGGGTCTTCGCCGGGCCGGCGTAGTAGACCGCGTGGTCGCGCAGGTACGCCGGCATGGGCTCGCCCGCGTCCAGCCGTTCCGCGATCTTCGCGTGGGCGATGTCCCGGGCCACCACCAGCGGGCCGGTCAGCGACAGGCGGGTCTTCACCGGATACTTCGACAGCTCCGCGCGGATCTGTTCCATCGGCCGGTTGAGGTCCACCCGCACCACGTCCGAGTCGGCGCCCAACGCGTCGGCCGTCACCTCCGGCAGGAAGCGGGCGGGGTCGGTCTCCAACCGCTCCAGCCACACCCCGGACGGCGTTATCTTGGCCAGTGCCTGCCGGTCGGCCGAGCACGACACGGCGATCGCCACCGGGCACGACGCGCCGTGCCGGGGCAGCCGGACGACCCGCACGTCGTGGCAGAAGTAGCGCCCGCCGAACTGCGCCCCGATGCCGAACTCGCGGGTCAGCTCCAGCACCTGCCCCTCCAGCTCCAGGTCGCGGAAGCCGTGCGCGAGCATCGACCCGCTGGTGGGCAGGGAGTCGAGGTACTTGGCGCTGGCCAGCTTCGCCGTCTTCAGGGCGTGCTCGCCGGAGGTGCCGCCGATGACGACCGCGAGGTGGTACGGCGGGCAGGCCGCCGTGCCGATCAGCCGGAGCTTCTCCGCCAGGAACGCCATCATCCGGGCCGGGTTGAGCAGCGCCTTGGTCTCCTGGTAGAGGTACGACTTGTTGGCCGAGCCGCCCCCCTTGGCCATGAACAGGAGTTTGTACGCGTCCGGCCGGCCGCCGGGGTCCTCGGCGTACAGCTCGATCTGGGCCGGCAGGTTGCTGCCCGTGTTCCGCTCCTCCCACATGGTCAGCGGAGCGAGCTGCGAGTAGCGCAGGTTCAGCCGGGTGTACGCCTGGTAGACGCCCCGGGCGATCGCCTCCTCGTCGCGGCCGTCGGTGAGCACGTGCCGGCCGCGCTTGCCGAGCACGATGGCGGTGCCCGTGTCCTGGCACATCGGCAGCACGCCGCCCGCGGCGATGTTCGCGTTGCGCAGCAGGTCGAGCGCCACGAAGCGGTCGTTCGGCGACGCCAGCGGGTCGTCGATGATGGCCCGGAGCTGGGCCAGGTGGGCCGGCCGCAGGTAGTGCGCGATGTCGTGCATCGCCTCGGCGGTCAGCTGCGTGAGCGTGGCCGGCTCGACGGTCAGGAAGCGCCGCCCGCCCGGCCCGTGCACCACGTCCACGCCCTCGTCGGTGACCAGCCTGTACTCGGTCAGGTCGTCACCGAGGGGCAGCAGGGGGGCGTACGAGAACCGCGGGGCACCGCTCATGAGCGGCAAGCCTAGGGCAGCAGTCCGGTGGTGGTGGCACCCGCCGTCAGCCCTCCTATTCCGGCTTGCGCCCGGCCGGACATTCCTCCCGCTTCGGGCCGCCGCAGCCCGGGTCGCCCTGGTCGCCGCCGGGCCCGGGGCCCGCGCCGCTCTCCGGCCGGCCCGCGCTGCCGCCGGCGGCGGCCCCGGCGAACGGGGCGTAGCCCATCTCCCGGCGGTCGACCAGGATCAGCCCGCCGGGCCCGGCCGCGGCGACCTTCGCCGAGCTGCGGACGTTGAGCAGCACCCGGCCGGTGGCGGGGTCCACGGCGATGATGCGGTCCGGCTCGCGGTCGGAGACCACGGCCGCGTACCGGACCAGGGCCGTCTGGGCGTCGGGGTCAACCGGCCGGGTCCACCGGGCGCCGCGCGCGCCGAGGGCGACCGCCGACACCGCCCGGCGGTCGGGCGAGCGGACGAGCGCGTGGAGGCTGTCCACCGCCTCGACGTGCTGGCCGGCGCCACCGGCCCAGAGGCGGCGGCCGTCGTACGCGTCGAGCAGGACCTCGCGCCCGTCCGGCTCGACGGCCACGACCACGCTGTCCTGCCCCCCGGGGTCGTTGCGCTGCACGCAGCCGCTGCCGTCCACGGTGCGCAGGTTGAGGCCGGCCTCCCGCCACACCTCCTGGCCGGTGACCCCGTCGGTGGCCACGACGGTGAAGTAGCAGCTGCCGTCGCGGGCGTCCGCGACCGTCCGCAGCACCCGCCCGCCGGCGACGATCACCCGGTCGCGGCGCCGGGGCTCCAGCTCCTGGAGGACCCGGCCGGACGCGGTGTCCACCACGTGCACGCGACCGTCGATCGGGAAGCCGATCAGCTGCGGCATCCGCAGCGGCCCGGCGGCGCCGGACTCCACCCGGGACACGGTGAGCGGCCGGGTGCCGAGCACGTCCGGGTTGTCGGCGAAGAGGACGAAGCCCACGCCGGGCAGTTGCGCCCGCCACAGCGGGCTCGCCCCGCGCGGGTCCCAGGCGGTCAGCGTGCAGTCCTGCGCGCCGGCGCAGCGCACGTCGAGCAGGGCGTCGCGGAACGTCCACACCGCCACGGCCTGGCCGTCGTGCCGGCGGACGGCTCCGGTCGTCGGGTCGACCACGTCGTACCCCTTGACCAGCAGTTCCCCGGTGACCACGACGGACCCGGCCCCCTCGCCGGCGACCGCGCCCCAGTCCGCGTCGCGCTGCCACAGCCGGGCGCCGGTGGCCAGCCCGCGGGCCTCGACGGTGGTGCGGTGCTCGACGACGACCGCGCCACCCGCGATGGTGGCGCTGGTCGGGGTGCCGCCCAGGCGCTGCTGCCAGGCGGTGGCGGGGGTGGCGATCGGCTCGCTCCGGTTGACCCACTCCCACAGGCGCGGGAAGGGGTTCCACACCCCGGTGGCGGCCAGCACGGTCACGATCGTGGCCGCGAAGGCCAGGTAGCACTTCACGCAGGGTTTGCCGGCCCCCGACTTCGCCACCGGGCCACGGTAGCGATCCGCCGCGACCGCCGCGGTCAGCCCGAAGTGTCCGTGTCGTGGTGATAACGGCCGTCTCCGCCGGCGGCCCGGCGGACCAGCGGCAGCACCCGGTACGGGATCTGCTCGGCCAGCGCGATGATCGTGGCCGCCCGGACGATCCCCTCGTAGCGGACCACCTCGTCGATCACCCGTTGCAGGTCGGCGTTGGAGCGGGCCACGATGCGGCACATCAGGTCGCCCGCGCCGGTGATCGTGTGCGCCTCCAGCACCTCCGGGATGTCCGCCAGGTGGGCGGCGACGGCGTCGTGGCCGTACCGCTGCCGGATCTCCAGCGTCACGAACGCCGTGACGCCGAAGCCGAGGGCCGCCGGGTCGACCTGCGGCCCGAAGTCGCGCACCACCCCGCGCCCGGCCAGCCGGTCCAGCCGGGCCTGCACGGTGCCCCGGGCGACCCGCAGGCGGCGGGACAGCTCCAACACGCCGATCCGCGGCTCGGCCGACAGCAGGTCGATGAGCCGGGCGTCCAGCTTGTCCACCGGACTGGTCATGTTGTCCAGCATATCGACCGACCTACCGGTCGATTTGCGCAAGCTGACCAGCGTCGACGTGCCCGGTTGCCCAGTTGACCCGGCGCGCCGCATCCTCGGCTCACAGGAGCCCGCCGCGAGGAGGTCGACGATGACCCAGATGATCAATGATCCGAGGGCGCCGGCGGCGGCCGTTCGGGACCCGTTCCCCGTGCGCGGGATCGACCACATCCGCTTCCTGGTGGGCAACGCCCGGCAGGCCGCCCACTACTACTCCACCGCGTTCGGGATGACCTGCGTCGCGTACCGGGGGCCGGAACAGGGCCACCGCGACCACGCCGAATACGTCCTGAGCAGCGGCTCGGCGCGGTTCGTGCTGACCGGGGCGGTGCACGCCGATGCCGAGGCGGCGCAGCACGTGACCCGGCACGGCGACGGCGTGGTGGACATCGCGCTCGAGGTGCCGGACGTGGACGCCGCGTACCGGCACGCCGTCGCCCAGGGCGCCACCGGCCTCGCGGCGCCGGGGGACAGTACCGACGGGCACGGCACCGTCCGCACCGCGACGATCGCCGCGTACGGCGACACGCGGCACACGCTGGTCGACCGGTCCCGGTACCGGGGCCCGTTCCTGCCGGGCTTCGTCGCCCGGCGGCCGATTGTCGACCGCGCGCCGCTGATCGCCGCCGGCGCCCAGCCGCGGCGCTTCTTCCAGGCCGTGGACCACGTCGTGGGCAACGTGGAGCTCGGCCGGATGGACGACTGGGTCGAGTTCTACCGGCGGGTCATGGGCTTCACCAACATGGCCGAGTTCGTCGGCGACGACATCGCCACCGACTACTCGGCCCTGATGAGCAAGGTCGTCGCCAACGGCACGCGGAAGGTCAAGTTCCCGCTGAACGAGCCGGCGGCCGGCCCCCGGCGGTCGCAGATTGACGAGTACCTGCAGTTCTACGGCGGCCCGGGCGCCCAGCACATCGCGCTGGCCACCGGGGACATCCTGGCCAGCGTGGACGCCATGCGCGCGGCCGGCGTGGAGTTCCTCGACACGCCCGACTCCTACTACGACGACCCCGGGTTGCGCGCCCGCATCGGCACCGTGCGGGTGCCGATCGAGGACCTCAAGGCCCGGCGGATCCTCGTCGACCGGGACGAGGACGGTTACCTGCTGCAGATCTTCACCCGCCCGGTGCAGGACCGGCCCACCGTCTTCTACGAGCTGATCGAGCGGCACGGCTCGCTCGGCTTCGGCAAGGGAAACTTCCGGGCGCTGTTCGAGGCCATCGAGCGCGAACAGGAACGGCGCGGAAACCTGTAAAACTGTCCGCGTGACGTCACCGCCCGCCGGGCCGCCCGGTAACCCGCAACCCGGCTATCCACCGTACGGTTACCCGGCGCCGGTGCCGCCGGGCTACCGGGTGGTCGCGCCACCCGCCCGGGCGCCGGGCGGGCAACCGCTGGCCTCCTTCGGCGACCGCCTGGCGGCGTACCTGATCGACGCCGCCATCCTCACCGGCCTGCTGCTCCTGCTGATCCTGCCGCTGTTCGGCATCCTGTTCGTGACGGTGCTGCGCGGGTCGATGGACCTCGACGCCGACGGCACGCTCGCCGACGACCCGGCCGTCCTGCCGATCATCGGCCCGATGCTCGCCGTCTACGCCGGCGCGTTCCTCGGGTCGATCGGGCTCAGCTACATCTACCACGTCGAGATGATGTTCCGGACCGGTCAGACCGTGGGCAAGCGCGCCCTACGGCTCCAGGTCGTGCCGCTGCACCCGGGGCGGCAGCTGGACCGGCCGCTGGCGGTGAAGCGGTTCCTCGCCCAGGTGCTCGGCTCGTTCATCCCGTTCTTCGCCTACGTCGACGGCCTCTGGCAACTGTGGGACAAGCCGTACCAGCAGTGCCTGCACGACAAGGCCGCCGACACGGTCGTGGTGAAGCTGGCATGAGCGACGTCGCACCGGGCTGGTACCCCGACCCCGCCGACCGCGAGACCCAGCGCTACTGGGACGGCGATGGGTGGCTCGGCCGGCCGCTGCCGGTCACCGCCACGCCGCCGCCCGGACCGCCCGCCGACGAGCCACCACCGCCGGCCGCCGCGCCCGCGCCCGTCCCGCCCGCCGGCCACCCGCCGGGGG
>DASQDS010000754.1:0-11744 GCA_035634075.1 Pilimelia sp.
CGGCCTCGGCGCCGCGCCGACCCCCCGCCCCACGCCGACCGGCCAACCCGCCCCACCGGCCCGCCCTGGCCGGATCACCAGCTGGGTCTACCAGCTCCAGGACTACCCGGCCGGGCGGCTGGACGCGATCGCCCGGGGCCCGCACCAGCTCGCGGTGATCGACCTGGCCCGCGACGCGCACCGCGACTACTTCACGGCCGCCGAGATCACCGCCCTGCGCCGCCGGGGCAAGAAGGTGCTGGCGTACTTCGAGATCGGCAGCGTGGAGGACTTCCGCCCGGAGTACCGGCCGCTGCGCGCGCAGGCGCCGGACGTCCTGCTCAACGTGTGGCCGGACTGGCCGAACGAGCGGTTCGTCCGGTACTGGGACGAGCGCTGGTGGCAGCGGGCCGTGCGGCCCCGGCTGGACCAGGCGCTGCGGGCCGGCTTCGACGGGGTGTACCTGGACACGCCGCTGGCGTACGAGGAAATCGATCTTGATCTGGTGCCGGGGTGGAGCCGGGATCGCCTGGCGCGCGCGATGACCGCCCTGATCGTGCGGATCAGCAGGTACGCCAAGGGCCGCCGCCCCGGCTTCTGGGTCTTCCCGCAGAACTCCCCGGAGCTGCGCCACCACGCCGGCTACACGGCCGCGATCGACGGCATCGGCATGGAGGAGCTGTTCTACCTGGCCACCGATTCGCCGTGCACCGCCGACTACTGCGCCGAGAACCTCGCCGAGACGCGGGCCCTGCGCAGGGCCGGCAAGCTCGTCCTCGCCGTGGACTACGCGACGCGCCCGGCGCTGGTGCGCGCGGCCTGCGGCCGCTACCGGCGCGAGGGTTTCGCCGGCTACGCCGCCGTGCTCGACCTCGACCGGGTCAGCGCGCCCTGCCCTTGACCAACCGCTCTCACCCCCTGTTCGTTTCCCGGAAGGAGACCCGCCAATGCCGCAGACGATCGGTGTCGTCGGAATGGGCTACGTCGGCCTCACCCTGACCGCCGCCCTCGCCAACAAGGGCTACGTCGTGCACGGCGCCGACGTGCAGCCCGCCGTACTGGACGCCCTCTCGCGCGGCCGCCCGCACATCTACGAGCCGGGCGTCGCGGAGGTGTTCGCCGAGCACGCGGGCAGCGCGATCCTGGTCGCGGACCGGCTGCCCGCCGAGGTGGACGTGGCGGTGCTGTCGGTGTCCACGCCGGTCGACCCGGCCACCCAGCGGCCGGACCTGCGCAATCTGGCCGCCGCCGCCGAGCAGGTCGCCCGCTGGTGCCGCCCCGGGACGCTGGTCGTGGTCCGCAGCACCGTCCCGGTCGGCACCAGCCGCGCGGTGGTGCTGCCGGCCCTGCGCGCGGCGTGGGGCGAGGACGTCCGGCTGGTGATGGCGCCGGAGCGCACCATCCAGGGCCAGGCGCTGCGCGAGCTGGTGGAGCTGCCGCAGGTGGTCGGCGCGTTGGACGAGCTGAGCCTGAAGGCGGGGCTCGACTTCTTCGGCGGGCTGGCCGACCAGCTCGTGCCGGTGTCCACGCTGGAGGCTGCGGAGCTGGTGAAGCTGGCGAACAACTGCCACACCGACCTGATCTACTCGTACGGCAACGAGATCGCCCTGATCGCCGAGGGGCACGGGCTCGACCCGCTGGAGGTGATCCGCGCGGCGAACCTCGACTACCCGCGGCCGGACCTGGCCAAGCCCGGCTACGTCGGCGGCGGCTGCCTGTCCAAGGACCCGTACATCCTCATCGACAGCGCGACCGGCCGAGAGCCGTTCCTGGTCGGCCGGGCCCGGGAGCTGAACGAGTTCCTGCCCGTGCACGTCGCCCACACGGTGCTCGACCTGCTGCGCGCCGAGCGGGGCGCGGTCGCGGGCGCCCGGTTGGCCGTGCTGGGCTGGGCATACAAGGGCTGGCCGCCCACCGACGACATGCGCGGCACCCCGATCGCCGCGATGGAGCCGATCTTCCGGGCGGCCGGCGTCACGGTCCTCGGCCACGACCCGATGGTCACCGACGAGGTGATCCGGGCGTACGGGGGGGAGCCGATCAGCCTGGACAAGGCTTTTACGGAGGCGGACGCCGTCCTGGTGATCAACGACCACCCGGACTACCGGGCGATCCGGGTCGACGCGGTCCTGGGCGAAGCGCCGCCCAGGGTGATCTACGACTCCTGGCGGATCCTGGACGAGCGGGCCGTGACGGCCGCCGGCGTGCGGTACGCGGGCATCGGCTACCTCCCGGCGGTGGCCGCGTGAACGCCCTCCTGCTCGGCGGCGCCGGGTTCATCGGCCTGCACCTGGCCCGGCGGCTGGTCGCCGACGGGCACACCGTCACGATCGTGGACGACTTCTCGCGCGGCCGCGACGACGGCGACCTCGCGCTGCTGCGGGCCGACCCGGCGGTGACGGTGGTCTCCGGCGACCTCACCGACCCGGGCACCTGGGCGGCGCTGCCGCACGGCTGGGACCAGATCTACCTGCTGGCCGCGGTCGTCGGCGTCCGCAACGTGGAGTCCGACCCGGCGCGGGTCGTGCGGGTCAACACCCTCGCGGCGCTGCACCTGTTGGACTGGGTGGCGCCGGGGGAGCGGGTCTTCTTCGCCTCCACGAGCGAGGTGTACGCGGGCGGCGTGGACGCCGGCGTGGTGGACGTGCCGACGGCCGAGGGGGTGCCGGTGATGATCGCCGACGTCACCGCGCCGCGGTTCGCGTACGCCATCAGCAAGCTGCTCGGCGAGGCGGCCTTCGTGCACGGCGCGCGGGCGAAGGGCTTCACCGCCGTCGTCGGCCGCTTCCACAACGTGTACGGGCCCCGGATGGGCGCCGACCACGTCATCCCGGAGATGTCGCTGCGCGCGCTGCGCGGCGAGGACCCGTTCCGGGTGTGGGGCGCCGACCAGTTCCGCGCCTTCTGCCACGTCGACGACGCGGTGGAGGCGATGCTGCGGCTGATGGCCGCGCCGGCGGCCGGCGGCCGGATCGTGCACATCGGCAACGACAGCGAGGAGACCAACATCGCCGACCTGGCCAAGCTGGTGCTCCGGGTGGCCGGCACCAGCCCGGCGCTGGCCCCGGCGCCCGCGCCGGCCGGGTCCGTCGCCCGCCGCTGCCCCGACCTGTCGCTGCTGCGGCAGCTCACCGGCTTCGAGCCGGCGGTGCCGCTGGAGGACGGCGTGCGGCGCACCTTCGCCTGGTACGCCGAACACGTGTGGCCGTTGGAGGAGAGATGACCGGCCCGGCCTGGGCGCGCGAACCGATCTGCTTCTTCTACGGCGCGGGCCGGCTGGACGCGCTGAGCCGGTACGCCCGGGTGGTTCTCCAACCCGAGTTCTACCCGCCGGCCGAGCTGGCCACGCTGGCCGCCGCGGACGTGCAGACGCTGGCCTACCTGTCGCTCTCCGAGGACACCGGCCCGCCGGCGCCCTGGCAGCGCCCGATGCACAACCCCGACTGGGGCGGCGCGTACGTCCAGGTCGGCCACCCGGGCTGGGTGGAGCACGTGGTCGGGCAGGCGACGGCCGCGGTGTCGGCGGGCTTCGGCGGGCTGTTCCTGGACACGCTCAACGTGGAGCTGACCTTCCCGGAGGACGTGCCGCACCTGCTGACGCTCATCGGGGCGATCCGGGCGGAGGCCAAGCCCGGCTACCTGCTGGCCAACCGCGGCTTCGGCCTGCTTCCCGCGCTGGCGGAGCAGGTGGACGGGGTGCTGTTCGAGTCGTTCACGGCCCGCTGGACCGACGAGGGCGGGTACGCCGCGTGGCCGCCGGACGTGTTGGAGCACCACGCGCAGATCGCCGAGCAGCTCCTGGCGCTGGACGTCGACCTGTACGCCCTGGACTACGCGGACTCGCCCGGGCTGGCCGCCTTCGCCAGCCGGCGGGCACAGCAGTTCGGCCTGCTCTGCGTGGTCAGCGACAAGGCGCTGTCCCGGGTGTAGAGACGGTCACGGGTGGATTTCCAGCAGGACGGCGGTGGCGTCGTCGGAGGCCTTGTACCGCGGCCATACCCGGCGGTCGGCGTCGCGCGCCTCCAGCTCCCGGGTCGCCGCGATGACCGCGGCCGGCCCGGCCGCCGTGGCGAGGTCGAGCAGCTCCCGCCAGCTGGCCGCGGCGAAGTCCGTGGCCAGCAGGGCGGCGCCGTCGGAGAGCAGCAGCGCCGACCGGACGCCGGGGACCGTCCCGGTCAGCGCCGTCGCGGCGCTGCCGGGGTCGGCCTGCGCCACCGGGTAGCCGCCGGGCCGGTTGCGCAGGGCGGTCTGGGCCTCGATCAGGGCGCCCAGGGCGGCCGGCCCGGCCCCGGCCGTGGCGGCCGTCCGCAGTTCCGGCAGGTGGTCCAGCACCCGCTGGTCGGTCACGGCGAGCACCTCGTCGCCAGCGTCGAGGATCACCACGGCGTCGGCGAGCACCAGGTACTCGACGCCGTCCGGGCGGGCGCGCGCCGCGGCGACAGTGGCCCCCGGCGAACCGGGGTGGGTCAGGTCGCACCCACCGCCATGGGCGGCGGCCACGCCGGCCAGCGCGGCGGTCAGCGCGTCCACCAGGCCCGCGCCTGCGTCGACCGCGGCGAGCAGCCGCGCACCGAGCTGGCGGACGTACCAGGCGGTGCCGTGCCGGCAGCCCGTCTGCGGCGCCTCGGTCAGCCCGTCGAGCACCACCGCCGTGCCCGCCGTGGCGCCCGCCCAGTCGAGGTTGACCGCGCCGGGCGCCGCCGGCTCGCTGGCCAAGGAGATCTGCATGCGCCAAGGCTAGCCACCGACGGTCACCTCCCGGCGCCGCGCCGTGGGCGGCCCGTGCGCCGCCGGGCGGGCCGCGCGGGCCTCCCGGCATATGGGCGTACGTTGACGCGCGGTGTTCGCGGTTGTGAAGCTCTGTCACATGCAGTGGGAGGCCGAGTATCTCGTCGCCTGCCTCGTGGTGGACCTCGTCCGGTACGCGAGCGCCCGCTGTCCCCGCTGATCCCGCGCTGACCCGCCGATGTGGGTCCCGGCCGCAGGCGATCGGCGGGCGCTGGCCGGTTCCCCGTCGTCGAGGTGCGACCACGGCCCGCTCCGACGCTTGTATCCTAGCTTCTCCATAGGAATTCTGGGTTTGTCGGCGAAGCCGCCGGGCGCCGACCCCGCCCCGCGACCCCGGCCCTCCCGCACGGCCCGCACCAGCGCCGCCACCGGCGCTCTCCCGAACGAGGAGGCACGATGTCCGTGACGGCCATCTCCGATCGCAGCCGGCAGCACCCCACCCGCCGTCCCGCGCCGGTGCCATCGGTGACCCTGAGCTTCGAGATCACCCTGGTCGGTGACCAGCTGCCCCGCGGCGCGTCCCGCCTGCTGGAGGCGGTGCGCGAGTTGGCCGCCGAGCTCGGCGAGGGCGCCGTGCGCGTCACCCAGCCCGGCGTCGAGTACGCGACGGCGCCGCCGACGCCGCGGGCTGGCAGCCTGGTGGGCCTGCCCACCACGGGCCCGGCGGTCAGCACGGGTCCGGCGGTCAGCACGGGTCCGGCGGTCAGCGGGGGTCCGGCGGTCAGCACGGGTCCGGCGGTCAGCGGGGGTCCGGCCTTGAGCGCAGGCCCCGCCCTCGGCGCGGTACCGACCCCGACCGCGGGTCCGGCCGTCGCCCCCGCTCTGCTCGCGGACGAGCCGGCGCCGCCCGTTGCGGGTGCGCTGCACATCTTTCCCGGGTCGCGCACAGTGCTCCGCGAGGGCGTCCCGCTGCAGCTGACCCGGCTGGAATTCGACCTGCTGCTCTTCCTGAGCGAGCACCGCGCCCGGGCGTTCCGGCGCGGCGAGCTGCTGCGCGCGGTGTGGGGCTACGACCACACCGGGGTGCGCACGGTGGACGTCCACATCCGCCGGCTGCGCGTGAAGGTCGGCGAACACAGCCCGCTGGTGACGACCGTGCACGGGGTCGGCTACCGGCTGGACGACCGGGCCAACGTCACGGTGGCCCACGACGGCTGACGCCCGCCGGCCGGAGCCGGCGGGCCGGCGGTCAGCCCGCGGCCGCGTCCAGCAGGACGCGGGTCAGCTCCCGCGGCTCGGAGAACATCGGCCAGTGGCCCGTGGCCATCTCGACCAGGCGCCAGTGCGCGCTGGTGAGCAGGCTGGCCACGTCGTCGGGCGGCTGGTCGCCGTCGAGTAGGCATTTGATGTACGTGGCGGGCAGCTCGCCGAGCGGACCTGCCAGCGCCGCCGGCTCGGTGAGCGTGGCGCCCGGGTGCGGCGTCGAGCCGCCCACGATCCGGGCGACCTGCTCGCCGGTGAGCCCCTGGCCCGCGAAGTCCGCCTCGGTGAGCGGCGGCCAGAAGCCCCCGTTCGCGGCGATCGCCGCCTCCACCATGGCCCGGCCGCTCGGCCAGGCGGAGACGAACGACTCGCCCTCGGCGGGCACGTTCGCGTCGACGAAGACCAGCCGGGCCAGCCGGTCGCCGATCCGCACGCCGGCCTGACCGGTCGGGATGCCCGAGTAGCTGTGCCCGACGAGGATGACGTCGCGCAGGTCGCGACCCTCCACCTCGTCGACGACGTCCTGCACGTGGGTCGCCTGCCCGGCCGGCTCACCCCGCCTGTCGGCGAGGCCGGACAGCGTCACGGGGTGGGCCCCGTGCCCGGCCGCCCGCAGACCCGGCACCACCTCAGCCCACGCCCACGCACCCAGCCACGCGCCCGGCACCAGTACGAATTCCGCCATGGGGCGAAAAGATAGCCGAGCGGTCCGACAGAGTTCTGCGTGCCGCCCGCCCTCGCTCAGCCCGCGCCGCGCCCCGGCGGCCGGGAGCGGCGCACCGTGCCGGCCACCCGCCGGGCGGCCGCGTCGTACTCCTCGTCGGCGCGCATCGCGGCGGCGATCCGCAGGTGCCCCAGCGCCTCGCCGGGCCGGCCCAGCCGTTCGAGCGTCCGGCCCAGCACGTGCTGGGCGTAGTGGTCGGTCGGCTCCCGGGTCACCAGCTCGCGCAGGTGCTGCTCCGCCCGGCCGAGCTGGGCCGAGTGGAAGTAGGCCCGGGCGAGCAGTTGGCGCACCGCGGCGTTCGCCGGCTCGGCCGCCACGATCGGCTCCAGCAGCCGGGCCGCCTCGGCCGGGTCGCCCGCGTCGAAGAAGAGCTCCGCGCGCCGGTACTCCTCGAGCAGGTCCACGTCCCCGCCTCCCTCGCCGGGCGCCCACCGCGCCCACCGGCGGCACAACGCCCCGGCGGCCCACGGTGTTCCGGCGGCCGGCTCAGCCCAGCGCCGCCGCCACCACGGCCAGCGTGGCGGCGGCCACCACCGTCGACAGCAGGACGGTGTCGCGGGCGAGTGCCGCGGCCCGCTCGTAGCGCGTGGCGATGACGAAGACGTTCTGGGCGACGGGCAACCCCGCCGTGATGACGGCGGTCAGCAGGGCCGGGCCGGCGAGGCCGAACCCGTGCCGGGCGACGGCGTACGCCACCGCCGGCTGACCGACCGCCTTGATGGCCACGAGCGCGTACCGCTCGCCGCTGCCGGGGCCGCGCCAGTGCGGCGGCGCGCCGGCCAGCGCCAGCCCGAGCGCCAGCAGCGCGACGGGCACGGCGGCCTGGCCGAGGAGTTCCACCGGGCGCAGCAACCCGGCCGCCGGGCGCCAGCCCACGAGCGCCACCGCGATGCCGGCGGCCGAGGCCAGAATGATGGGGTTGCGGGTCGGCAGCAGCGCCAACCGGCGCGCCGCCCGCCACCTCCGGCCGGTCCCCGCCGGGCCGGTCCCGTCCGGGCCGGTCCCGTCCGGGCCGCTGCCGGCCTGGCCGCCGTCGGCGGCGGGCCGACGGCTGTCCAGGACGCCGAGCGCGAGCGGGGCCGCGACGAGCACCTGGAACAGCAGCACGGGTGCCACCGCCGCCACGTCGCCGAGGACGTACGCGGCCACCGGGATGCCCAGGTTGGCGGCGTTGACGTACGACGCGCAGAGGGCGGCGACCGCGGACTCGGCGGCCGGCCGGCGGCGCCACAGCCGGGCCACCGCCACGCCGGCCAGCGCGGCGGCGACCGCGCTGACGGCGAACGCGGCCAGGGCCGGGGTCAGCAGGTCGGCCGGCCGGGAACGGGCGAGCGTCGTGAAGAGCAGCGCGGGCGTGAGGAGGAAGAAGGCGAGCCGGGCGAGCACCCGTTCGGCGCGGGGGCCGAACAGCTCCCGCCGGCCGGTGAGCCAGCCGAGCGCGGTCACCGCCCAGATGGCCGCGAAGCCGGCGAACACCCCGCTCACCCAAGCCTCCCCGGCTGCCCTCGCGTCAGCGCACCACGCTAGCCGCTGCGCCGGCGAAGTTATTCTTGGCAACTTTGTGTTCGCAGCGAACACAAAGTTGCCAAGAACAACTTCGCCGGGCGGGGCCGCCGGGAATGGGGAGGAGGGCGGTCGGCTAATTTGCGCGTGTTTTGACCGTTTGGCGACGCCAGCCTCAAGGTCGTGGAAACTGGTTGTTTGCCGGCAAGAAGCGAGGGGTATCTGGCCGGCCACGCCAGGCTACGAACCCGGCTCCCCGTGGGGGAGGGGCCGGGCCATCATATGGAGGCAACCATGCTCGTCGACGACACGCGCGCCACGCCCATGCGCGGCGGCGCCACCAGGTCCCAGACAGAGATCGACGAGATCCGGTTGGGTCTCCAGCAGCGGTACGAGGAACTTCAGTCGGAGTACGAGCAGGCGGTCACCGAGACGCAGCTGCTGAGCCGGTCGCACCTCGCGGACACCGCCGGCGACGACGACGCCGACATCGGCACCAAGACCTCGGAACGCGAGCGCGAGATGTCGGTCATCCGCAGCATCTCCGACCGGCGCGAGCAGGTGGAGAACGCGATCGCCCGGCTGGCCGCCGGCGCGTACGGCTGGTGCGAGCGCTGCTCCGGGCCGATCCCGGTGGAGCGGCTGGCCGTGTTCCCGTGGGCGACCTCGTGCGTCGGCTGCAAGCAGCTCGCGGAGCGCCGCGCGGGCTGAGCGGCGCGGCGAGCGGTCGTGCGGGGGAGGATGGTGGCGTGCGCGCGCGTCCCATCACCCCCGCGGCGCTGGTGGCCGAGCTGGCTGGGCGGTTGGCGAGCGGCCCGGTGCGGTGGATCCGCGTCGCCGTGGACGGGGCGCCGGCGGCCGGGCCGGACGCGCTCGCGGAAGCGGTGGCCGACGCGCTGCCGCCGCTCGGCCGGGCGGCGCATCGCGTCCGAGCCGCGGACTTCCAACGCCCCGCGTCGGTGCGGCTGGAATTCGGCCGCACCAACCCGGACTCCTACTACGAGGGGTGGCTGGACTCCGCCGGGCTCCGGCGGGAGGTGCTCGACCCCCTCAAACCCGGCGGGACCGGGCGCGTGCTGCCGACCCTGTGGGACACGGCCGCGGACCGCGCCAGCCGGGCGGACTACCTGACCCTGCCGCCGGGCGCGGTTCTGCTGGTGAGCGGACCGCTGCTGCTGGGCGACGGGCTGCCGTTCGACCTGACCGTGCACCTGTCGATGTCGTCCGCCGCGCTGCGCCGGCGCACGCCCGCGGCCGAGCACTGGACGCTGCCGGCCTTCGCCCGGTACGACGCCGAGGTGGCGCCGGCCTCCTTCGCCGACGTCGTGGTCCGCTGCGACGACCCACGGCACCCGGCGATCGTGGCGGAGCCCTGACCAGCGCGTCGCGGTTGCCGGCGGGCGGCCGGCGCGGTGGACTGGACGGCGTGGGTGAGATCAAGGTTGGCACGGCGTCGTGGACGGACCGCACCCTGCTGGCGTCGGGCTGGTACCCCGAGTCCGCCGACACCCCGCAGCGGCGGCTGTCCCACTACGCCCGGCGGTTCCCGCTGGTGGAGGTCGACGCGACCTATTACGCGCCGCCCGCCGAGCAGACCGCCCGGCTGTGGGCGGAGCGCACCCCGGCCGGCTTCACGTTCAACATCAAGGCGTACAGCCTGCTGACCCGGCACCCGACCACGGTGTCCAGCCTCTACAAGGACCTGCGCCCGGCGACGGACAAGCGCACCGTCTACCCCGACGACCTGCCCGCCCAGGCGTACGAGGAGGTCTGGACGCGCTTCCTGTCCGCGCTGGACCCGCTGGTCGAGGCACGCAAGCTCGGGGCGATCCTGTTCCAGTTCCCGCCGTGGTTTCACGATCCGGCGCGACAACAAGCAGTACCTGCTGGAGGTCGCCCGCCGGGTGGCGCCACTGCGGGCGGTCTTCGAGTTCCGGCACGCGTCCTGGTTCGCGGCGGGCAACTCCGAGGAGACGCTGGGCTTCCTGCGCGAGCACCGGCTGCCGTACGTCAGCGTGGACATGCCGCAGGGGCACACCTCGTCCGTGCCGCCGGTGCTGGCCGCGACGGCCGACCTGGCGGTGGTCCGCTTCCACGGGCACAGCGACAAGTGGACCAGCAAGGACATCCACGAGAAGTTCGGCTACCTCTACTCCGAGCGGGAGCTGGCGGACTGGGCACCGAAGCTGCGCGAGCTGGCGGACTCCACGGGGGAGACGCACGTGCTGATGAACAACTGCTATTCGGACTACGCACAGCGCAACGCCGAGGACCTGATACAGCTTCTGAACGCCTGACGGCGATGGTCAGTCGACGGGCAAGCGGTACACCAGCTCGTACCGGTCGCCGGGGACGGACACCGATATACCACGCCGCTCCTGACCCGCGGACAGACATGGCGCGCGCGGCAGCCGCCACCGCAATGACGCATCGTGTGTGGTGCGCGCGTCGCTGACATGACGATCGGCCATGCCGACATCGCGTCTGGGTACCCGGCGGTCACTCTGCTGCGGCGCGGGTGATGGGCAGGCCGCGCCGGCGCGCCATCGTGGCCATCGCGTCCGCGTCGATGATGGCGGCGCCGCCCGGGTCGTTGTTGAAGAAGACAGACGCCGGCGCGCCGTCGGCGTACTCCGCGGCGATCCTGTCCAACCAGGACCCCAGCGCGCCGCGGCCGTACCGCGGCCAGGGCTTCGCGCGGCCCGTGTGCAGGCGCAGGTAGCCGAAGTCCGTGGTACGCCACAGCGGGGCGACCGGCCGGCTGTCCCGGTCCGCCCAGCACAGGGCCGCCCGGCGGCGCTCCAGCACCGCGCGGACCTCGCCGGTCCACCACGACGGGTGCCGCGGCTCGACCGCCACCCGCACGTGCGGCGGGAAGAGCGCCAGGGTGGCGTCGAGGGCGGCGGCGTCGGCGCGCATCGTCGGCGGGAGTTGCAGCAGCACGGGGCCGAGCTTGTCGCCTAGCCCGGCGGCCCGCTCGAGGAACCGGGACACCGGCTCGGCCGGCTCGCGCAGGCGCTTGATGTGCGTCAGGTACCGGCTGATCTTCACCACGACGACGAAGTCGGCGGGCGTGCGGTCGCGCCACTGCGCGAAGGTGTCCCGCTCCGGCAGCCGGTAGAACGCGTTGTTGACCTCGACCGTGGCGTACCGCTGCGCGTAGTGCTCCAGCCACAGCCGCTGGGGCAGGCCGGTGGGATAGAACCGGCCACGCCAGTCCTTGTACTGCCAGCCCGAGGTTCCGATCAGGATCATCGCCTCTGGTATTCCCCGTTCCACCCGGTCTATCCGCCCGCGCGTCGGGGTGTGCGGGCGACCGCCCGCGGGTAATGATCTTCTCGATCGCCCACCAACGCGGGTGGGCATGCGACAAGGGGGCCTGCATGAGACTCAACGACGACGACATCACCACCACGGGCGCCGGCGGCGGCGCCGAGGGCCCGGCCGACGGCGGCGCGGCCATCGGCCACTCCGACGGCGGCGCGGACGGCGGTGCGGGCGGCGGGGAGCAGTCCGGCTCCGGTGAGGGCCCCGCGGACGGCGGCGC
>DASQDS010000755.1:0-10170 GCA_035634075.1 Pilimelia sp.
CGCCCCCGGTGACCCGGCGCGGGTCGCTGTGCTGCCCGGCTGCTCCGCGCCGCTGCCCGTCGGGGGGCGCTGCCCCCGGGCGGCGGAGTGCTACGGCGAGGTCACCGAGGCCGGCGGCGTGCCGGACGCCCCGCCGGTGCCGTGCGGGCGCCGGCACACCTGGGAGGTGTACGCGCTCGGGGAACTGCCCGCCGGCGCCGGCGCGGCCGACCTGCCCGGCATCGACGCCCATCGCGGCGTGCGGCGGCTGTGCAACGAGGGAACGTTCCGCGTGGTGAGCTGGCGGCTCGACGACGGGTGGACGTTCACGGTCCTGCCCCCGCGCCCGGCCGCGCTGGCCGACGGCGACCGGGCGTACCGCTGCCTCGCCGGCCGCGGCACCGACGCCCTGGTCGGCCCCACCCTCGCGCGCTGACGGGCGTCGTCACACCGCCTTGTGTCGTACGCACGCGGTAGACTCGAACGCATGTACGACACCGGAGATCGGTCCGTTTCGCTGCGCCAGCCGCGACGACCGCAACCGTATGCTGACCGCATGGCGGTATCCGCGAGAGAGGTCGCCGCGGCCCTCCGTGAGCGGCTGCCCGGGCTTGGGCGGGTCAAGCTGCACAAGCTGCTGTATTACTGTCAGGGCCACCACCTGGCGACCTTTGGCGAGCCCCTGTTCTCGGACACGATCTCGGCCTGGGACATGGGGCCCGTGGTGGGCACCCTCTGGCGTGAGGAAAAGGACGGCGCGCCTGCGGGGGAGCCCGGTTCGCAGGACGCCGAGCTGGGTGAGGCGGGGCTCAACACGGTTGGCTACGTGGTTAGCCGTTACGGCTCGCTCACCGGTAAGGACCTAGAGAATCTCAGCCACAGCGAGACGCCCTGGCAGACGGCGAACCGGGTCCGCCAGCCCGGCGGGCGGGTGACGATCAGACAAGAGTGGATCAGGGAGTATTTCCTGACCGACGGCAACCCGGCGGCCGGTGAGGAGGATGTGCCCCTCGATTCCGAGGCGGTGGCCGAGTGGTTGGCCGGCGCGCAGGAGCCGCCCGCGGAGCCCGGGCGCGCGCCCGACCGTGACCGACTGCTCGCCATGCGGGCGGCGATCGCGGCGAGGCTCGCGCGTGCCGGCTAAGGGGCTCGACTGGCGGCTGGAGCGCTTCCCTGAAGCGATCGACGCGTGGATCGCCCGGGAGTCCCCGAGTGACGACGTCCGGCTGATCGTCATCGACTGGGTCATGAGCCGACACGATGACCCATACCGGGGTATGCGGCGTGAGGCGTTGCCGAACCTGTGGTTCGGGCCTGTCCGTGGTACTCAGACCATGGGCACCGTGGTGACGTGTTCCTACTGGGTCTACGAGTCGACGCGGACCGTCCGATGTAACGACATCTGCACGCTCAACCAGCCGATCTAGCGCCGCCGGGGCGCCGCGCGGGCGTCACGCGCCGCCTCGCTCAGGCCGGGTCCAGCACCGCCAGCAGCGTGCCGGTCGCCACCTGGGAGCCGGCGCGGACCGGCACCGAGGCCACCACGCCGGCGGCCGGCGCGTGCACCGGGTGCTCGCGGGCCATCGCCTCCAGCGTCATCAGCAGGTCGCCGGCGTCCACCCGCTGCCCCGGCACCACCAGCACCCGGCCCACCGCGCCGTCGAGGGGCGCGACCAGCGAGCCGTCGACCGGCTCGGCCGGCGCGGGCGGGAAGCGCGGCAGCTCGGTCAGCGCCATGGACCCCTCGCGGCTGTCCACGTACGACACCTCGCCGACCCGGTGCACCGCGAACGCCGACCGCACCCCGGAAACGTCCAGGACGACCCGGTCGGGCGACGTCGACACGACCGCCACCGCAGGGTGGTCGTCGGTGAGGCCGGCCTGGCCGAGCCCGGCGAGGTCCAGCTCGTCCGGGTCGACCGCCCGGACCCACCAGCGGGCCAGCTCCCCGGAGCGGTCCAGCCGGTAACCCACTTCGACGGGGCCGGCCGGGCCGTCGTACACGGTGGTCTGCCAGCCGGACGGCACGTTGCGCCAGCCGGACGGCAGCGCCGCCAGCACCGGTGCCTGGGCGCGCCGCCGGGCGGAGCCGGCCAGCGCGGCGGCGAGGCAGGACAGCCGTACGCCGTCCACCGACGACACCAGCGGGGCGAAGACCTCCGGGTGCTCGTCCAGGAAGTTGGTGTCGATGTCACCGGCCAGGTACGCCGGGTGGCGCAGCACGCGGACCAGCAGGTCGCGGTTGGTGACGACGCCGTGCAGCTCCGCCCGGACCAGGGCGCTGGCCAGCATCCGGGCCGCCTCGTGCCGGGTCGGTGCCCACGCGATGAGCTTGGCCAGCAACGGGTCGTAGTGCACGCCGATGACCGAGCCGTCGCGGACGCCGGTGTCGAGCCGCAGCCCGGGTTGCGCCAGCGGGCGGAACTGCGCCGCCACCTCCGGCATCCGGAAGCGGTGCAGCGTGCCGACCGCGGGCAGCCAGGCGTAGGCCGGGTCCTCGGCGCAGACCCGCACCTCCACGGCGTGCCCGCGCATCGGTGGGGCCGCGAGCAGCGGCAGCGGGGTGCCCTCGGCGACCTGGAGTTGGAGGTGGACCAGGTCGGTGCCGGTGACGCACTCGGTCACCGGGTGCTCGACCTGCAGCCGGGTGCTCATCTCCAGGAAGTAGAAGTCGCCGGCCGGGTCGAGCAGGAACTCCACGGTGCCCGCGCCGACGTACCCGACCGCGCGGGCGGCGGCTACGGCGGCGGCGCACAGCCGCTGGCGCAGCGCCGGGGTGACCGCCGGCGACGGCGACTCCTCGATCACCTTCTGGTGGCGGCGCTGGATGGAGCACTCCCGCTCGCCGAGCGTGATGACAGCGCCGTGGCCGTCCGCCAGCACCTGCACCTCGACGTGCCGGGCCCGCTCCACGTACGGCTCGAGAAAGACCGTGTCGTCGGCGAAGGCGCCCGCGGCCTCCCGCCGCGCCGACGCCACGGCCTCGGCCAGCGATTCCGCGTCCCGGACGATGCGCATCGCCCGCCCGCCCCGGCCGGCCGCCGCCTTCACCAGCACCGGGAAGTCGGTGACGGACTCCGGCTCCAGGTAGGTGGGCAGCAGCGGCACGCCCGCGTCGGCGAGCAGCGCCTTCGCCTCGATTTTCGATCCCATCACGGCGATCACCTTCGGTGGCGGGCCCACCCACAGCAGCCCCGCGTCCCCGACGGCCTCCGCGAACGGCGCGCTCTCGGCGAGGTAGCCACATCCCGGGTGGACCGCGTCCGCGCCGGTGCGGCGGGCCGCGGCGATGATGAGGTCACCCCGCAGGTAGGTGGCCGCCGGCGAGCTGCCCGGCAGGTGCACGGCGTAGTCGGCGGCGGCCGCGTGGGGCGCGTCGGCGTCGGCGTCGGAGTAGACCGCGACCGTCTCGATGCCCACCAGGCGGCAGCTGGCGAAGATCCGGCGGGCGATCTCGCCGCGGTCGGCGACCAGCAGTCTTCTCATCATCGCAAGCGACTCCTTCACAGCCGGAAGACGCCGAAGCCGCCGGGCCCGCCCACCGGTGCGGTGTGCAGGGCCGACAGGCAGAGCCCGAGCACGGTACGGGTGTCCCGGGGGTCGATCACCCCGTCGTCGCCCAGCCGGCCCGACCGCGCCAGCGCGCGACCGTCGGCGCTGGGCCAGCTGAACCGGAACCGCGGGTCCCAGGCCCGGGCCGTGGCGTCGTCGGGGTCGCCGACAGTCACCACGAGCTGCGGGACGCCCGCGGTCGCGATGGCGTTGACGAGCATCGCGCCGTGCTTGACCAGGCCGCGCTGCGCGGCGTCGGCGCCACCGGCGTACCGGCCGGCGTGCTCGACGTGGAGCAGCGGCGTGGCCGCGGCGTTGGCGAGTTGCACGAAGTGCGCGCCCTTCTGCGCTTCCGCGCTGTCCACCGGCCCTCGCCCCGTCGCCAGCACCGCCACCGGGTAGCCGTGCAGGCCGCCCCAGCCGGCGACCAGCGCGGGGCCGTACGCCGGCTTGAACTCGTCGAACTCGCTGCCGTCGAGCACCCGGCCGAGGATTTCCCGCGGGTCGAGCGGCGCCCCCGGGTCGGCGCCGGGCACGGCGAGCAGGTCCTCGACGCTGTGCCTGGGGGGCGCCGGGAAGGTGTCGCGCGGCGGCGGCCCCTGCTTGTGCCAGTTGAGCCGGCGGACGCACTGGCGGACGATCCGGAGCCCGTCCCGCTCGTCCTCGGCGATGAAGTCGGCCAGCCCGGACCGGCCCGCGTGCATGGCGGCGCCGCCGACGGCCTCCTCGCCGCCCGCCCCCCGGGCGGGACCGGCGAGGAACACCCTGGCCTGGTTGCGGACCAGCACCGTGAAGTCAGACAGGGCCGGCACCAGCGCGTGCGCCCCGGTAGCGCCGCCGAACACCGCGCTCACGGTCGGCACCCGCGCCGCCGACAGCCGGGCCAGGTCGCGGGGCACGGCGCCGCGGCCACCGCAAGGATCACCGTCGTACGGGGGGGCGTCCTCGCCGTTCTCCACCAACGTGATCAGCGGCAGCCGGTTGGCCAGGGCGATCTCGCCGGCCCGGGCTGCCTTCCCCGCGGCGTACGGATTGCCGGCCGTGCCGCGCACCGTCGGGTCGTCGGCGATGAGGACGCACTCGACGTTCTCGACCACCCCGATGCCCGTGACGAGGCCCGCGCCGGTGGGCGAGTCGGTGCCCCAGCCGGCGACCGGGGAGAGCTCGAGGAAGGGCGAGTCCTGGTCCACCAGCAGCTCGATCCGCTCCCGGGGCAGCAGCTTGCCGCGCGCGTGGTGCCGCGTCACGTCCCGTTCGCCACCGCCCGCCCGGGCGGCGTCCAGGGCGCCGTCCAGCTCCGCCAGCCCGTCCAGCATGGCCGCGCGGTTGGTCAGGTTCCAGGCGGCGCGGGGGTCGACCGCCGTGTCGAGGATCGCCATGTCAGACCCCCTTGGTGTACGCGATGACCTCGTTCATGATCTCCGTTGTGCCGCCGCAGACGCCGCCGGACGGTCCGCGTTGCCCCGTCCGCCGGTACCGAGTCGGCGACGCCCTGCGCGTCGCCACCTCCGTAACGAGCGGCTCACCCACGGCGACACGCCCTCCGGCCGCCGGTCCATCCCACCCCGACGCCGGGCGCTGCCCCGCGTCGCGCCGGGCCGGCGACAGCAGCCGGTGGAGCGAAGGCGCGCACGGCGAAGCCCGCCGGCAACGGGGCCGGCGGGCTTCGGTGCTGGTTGCTCAGACCCGCGCGCGGCGGGCGAGGCGCTCCGGATCCAGGATGATCACGCTCTTGCCGTCGAGGCGCAGCCAGCCCCGCGAGGCGAAGTCGGCCAGTGCCTTGTTGACCGTCTCCCGCGAGGCGCCGACGAGCTGGGCGAGCTCCTCCTGCGTGAGGTCGTGCGTCACCCGCAGCACGCCGCCGTCGCGGGTGCCGAAGCGGCTGGCCATCTGGAGCAGGTTCTTCGCCACGCGGCCCGGCACGTCAGTGAATATGAGGTCGGCCAGCGCGTCGTTGGTCCGGCGCAGCCTGCGGGCGAGCACCCGCAACAGCTGCTCCGCGATCTCGGGGCGGTTGTTCAGCCAGGGGCGCAGCGCCTGCTTGCGCAGCCGGGCCAGCCGCGTGTCGGTCACCGCGGTGGCGGTGGCGGTGCGCGGCCCGGGGTCGAAGAGCGACAGCTCGCCGAGCATGTCGGACGGCCCCATGACGGAGATGAGGTTCTGGCGGCCGTCGGCGGCGCGCCGGCCCAGCTTGATCTTGCCGGTGATGACGATGTAGAGGCTGTCGCCGGGCTCGCCCTCGTTGAAGATGACGTCGCCCTTGCGGACGTCGACCGTCTCCATCTCCTTCGCGAGGGCGTCGGCCGCCTCCGGGTCCACGCCCTGGAAGATCCCGCTGCGGGCCAGTACCTCGTCCATCGCCGCACCTCCGCTCGCGCGCACACCGCGCGCCGCCAGTCTAGGCACACCGCCCTCGCGGTGAGGGGCACACCCCCCGATCACTTCGACGCCCGTCACGGCCGCGTGCGCTAGCGTCGCCGGGCATGGAACCCACGCTGACCTGCCGCCGCGAGGGCGGGCGGGAGATCCCGGTCCTGGTGTGGCGGCTCGCCGGGCCGGCGTTGGGGATCTCGTCGGGGCCCCTCGGCGGCGGGCTGGGCGTCCGGCGGTGGGTGCTCAACGCGACGGTGCCGATGTCGTACGCCCGCGACGACCCCGACCTGCACCTCGCCGACATGGCCCGCGGCCTCGGCCTGGACGGGCCCGGCGCCGGCCTGCTCACCGGCGTGGACGTCGCCGACGCGGTGCGGGCCGCAGAGGCCGGCGTGACGGTGTGGGCGACGGTCGGCGTCGGCGCCCCGATCCAGGCCGCGGCCGCGGTCGCGGACCCGCTGCCCGTTGCGGGCGGCCACCCCGCCGGGACCATCAACGTGGTGGCGTTCGTGCCGGCCCGGCTGTCCGAGGCGGCCCTGGTGAACACCGTGGCCACCGCGACGGAGGCCAAGGTGCAGGCGCTGCGTGACCTCGGCATCGCGGGCACCGGCACGGCCACGGACGCGGTCTGCGTGCTGTGCGCCCCCGACGGCCCGGCGATGCCGTACGGCGGCCCCCGGTCGGCGTGGGGCGCCCCGCTCGCCCGGGCGGTGTACGCGGCCGTGCGGGAGGGCGCGGCAATCGACGGGGTGCCGTGGTCCGAGCGGGTCCGCTGACCGGGGGCGATCGAAGGCTATGCGCGCCCGCCGCGCGACGGTAAGGTGCCAGGCGATGTACGACCCGAGCGCCGGCGAGGACGGCCCGAGTAGCGACCGGTCCAGTCGTGGCGGGCCGTGGCGGCGGGTCACCCTGCTCGCCGGCGCCACGGCACTGGTGCTGCTCACCGGGGCTGTCGCCGTGGCGGCGTACCGGGACGAGCCGGCCGCGCCCCGGTGGCGCGCGGCCCCCGCGGCCACCACCCCGGCGGTCGTGCCGCCGACGACCGTGCCGCCGACGACCGGGCCGCCGACCCCGACGCCCGCGCCGCGGGCGATCTCGCTGTCCGCCACCGGCGACATCATCATGGGCGACGTCCCCGGCCGGCTGCCGGCACGGGGCGGCCGCGGGTTCTTCGACGGGGTCCGCGACGCGCTCGCCGCCGACCTGGTGATGGGCAACCTGGAGGAGCCGCTGACCGTCGACACCGGCCACGCCAAGTGCCGCCCGGGGTCCACCGGCTGCCACCAGTTCCGGGCGCCGCCGGAGTACGCGGCGCACCTGCGCGACGGCGGCTTCGAGGTGCTCAACCAGGCCAACAACCACGGCAACGACTACGGGCCGGCGGGCTACCGCAACACGCAGCGGGCGCTGGAGAAGTACGGCCTGCGGCACACGGGGGCGCCCGACCAGGTCACCGTGGTCGACGTCGCGGGCGTGCGGGTGGCCGTGGTCGGCTTCTCCTCGTACCGCTGGTCCAACAACCTGCTGAACATCGCGGCGGCGAAGCGGGTCGTGCGCCGGGCGGCCGCCCAGGCGCAGATCGTCGTGGTGCAGGTGCACATGGGCGCCGAGGGGTCGGGCCGCACCCACGTCAAGCCCGGCTCGGAGATCTTCCTGGGGGAGGACCGCGGCGACCCGGTCCGGTTCTCGCACGCGGTCATCGACGCGGGCGCCGACCTGGTGGTGGGGCACGGGCCGCACGTGCTGCGCGCGCTGGAGTTTTACCGGGGCCGGCTGATCGCGTACAGCCTCGGCAACTTCGCCGGTGGCGCCGGCACCCTGCGCAACGACGGCCGGCTGGGCTGGGGCGGGGTGCTGAAGGTGTCGCTGCTGCCGGACGGCGGGTGGTCGGCCGGCGAGTTCATCGCGACGTACATGAACGACGCCGGCAAGCCGGTGCTCGACCCCGACCGGCGCGGCCTGCAGCTCGCCGCCGAGCTGAGCGCGGACGACTTCCCGCGCAGCGGGGCCCGGCTGGGCGAGCGGGGGGACATCAGCCCGCCCCCGACCGACTGACCGGCGGCGTCCGGCTGTCTGGGGCGCGACGTACCCTGGCCGGTGTGACTCGTACGGAGACGGAGATCGGCCGTAAGCGGCGGGCCCGGCGCATCGCCCGCGCCCTCACCGAGACGCATCCCGACGCGCACTGCGAGCTCAACCACGAGGGCCCGTTGCAGCTCGCGGTGGCCACGATCCTGTCGGCCCAGTGCACCGACCAGCGCGTCAACGAGGTCACCCCGAAGCTGTTCGCCCGCTATCCGACGGCCGCCGACTACGCCGCCGCGGACAGGGCCGAGCTGGAGGAGATGATCAAGCCGACCGGCTTCTTCCGCAACAAGACCGACTCCCTCATCAAGCTCGGCCAGGCCCTGCTGGAGCGGTTCGACGGCCAGGTGCCAGGCCGGCTGGTCGACCTCGTCACGCTGCCCGGCATCGGCCGCAAGACGGCGAACGTGATCCTCGGCAACGCGTTCGACGTGCCGGGCATCACGGTCGACACGCACTTCCAGCGCCTGGTGCGGCGCTGGCTGTGGACCGCGGAGACCGATCCGGTGAAGATCGAGTTCGCCGTCGCCGGCCTCATCGAGAAGCGCGACTGGACGATGCTCTCGCATCGGGTGATTTTTCACGGGCGCCGGGTGTGCCACGCCCGCAAGCCGGCCTGCGGGGCGTGCACGCTGGCCGCGCTGTGCCCGGCGTACGGGACGGGCCCCACCGACCCGGCCGCCGCGGCGAAGCTGCTGAAGGGGCCGCGGGCCGCGGAGCTGGCCGCCCAGGCGGGCGTGGACCCGGCGCTGGTGCCGGCCGCCGCCATCCGGGCGCCGGAGGCGCCGTGAGCCGTTGGCGCCCGCTGCTGCTGGCGCCGGCCCTCCTTCTCCTCGTCGGGTGTGGCGGCGGTACGGGCACCGGCGGGGACGAGCCGGGCGCATCACGGCCCCCGGCGGCGACGGGGGCCCGGTTCGCTGACTGCAAGGCGCTGGCGGCCCCGCCGGAGCCAGCCGCTTCGGCGGTCGGCTCCGCGGCACCTGTCGCGTCCGCGGCGGGCGGCCTGCCCGATATCGAGCTGCCCTGCTTCGGCGGCGGCGGCGGGGTGCGGCTGGCCGGCATCCGGGGGCCGGCCGTGCTCAACCTCTGGGCCTCCTGGTGCCCGCCGTGCCGGCGGGAGCTGCCGGCCTTCCAGCGCTTCGCCGACCGCACCGCCGGCCGGGTCCACGTCCTGGGCGTCGTCACCCTGGACACCCGGGCCGCCTCGGCGTCCCTGGCGGAGGACTTCGACGTCCGGTTCGCCAACCTCTTCGACGACCACGGGCGGCTGCAACGGGCACTGGTCAAGCGGAAGCTGGCCGGGCAGGCCCTGCCGGTGACGGTGTTCGTCGACCGGGCCGGCGCGGTCCGGTTCGTGCACGTCGCCGAGGCGCTGGACGACGCCCGGCTGGCCCAGCTCGCCGAGCGGCACCTCGGCGTGGTGGCGCGGTGACCGCCGTCCCGCTGCCCGGCTGGTGGGAGCCGCTGCTGACCCGCGCCCGCGCGGCCCGTACCCGGGATTTCACCCGGCTCGTCACGCCAGCCACCGGCGGCCGGGACAGCGCGGTGCTCGTGCTGCTCGGCGAGGACCGGCCGGGCGAGCCGGACGTCCTGGTCCTGCAACGCGCCGCCACCCTGCGCAAGCACGCCGGCCAGCCGGCCTTCCCGGGCGGCGCCGCCGATCCGGGCGACGCCGACGCGGCCGCCACCGCCCTGCGCGAGGCGGCCGAGGAGGTGGGCCTGAAGCCGGCCAGCGTGACGGTCCTCGCCCACCTGCCCAAGCTGTGGATCCCGGTGAGCGAGTTCGTGGTCACGCCGGTGCTGGCGTGGTGGCACGCGCCGCACGAGGTGCACCCCCGGCAGCCGGCCGAGGTCGCGCACGTCGCCCGCCTGCCAGTCGCCGAGCTGGTCGATCCGGCCAACCGGCTGCTGGTGCGCCACCCCAGCGGCTGGATCGGCCCCGCGTTCGAGGCCCGGGGGATGCTCGTCTGGGGCTTCACGGCGGGCGTCCTGGCGGCCCTGCTGGAGATGGGCGGTTGGGTCCGGCCGTGGTCGCAGGACCGCGTCGTGGAGCTGCCGCCGTCCGCCGCCCAGCCGGCGCCTTCCGCCGGCACCGACCCGGCTGACCAGGCCACCGACCCGGCGGACGGCCAGCCCGGGGCCGGCGGCGGCCCCACCGCCCCGCCCCCGGGCGGCGCGCGC
>DASQDS010000756.1:0-9870 GCA_035634075.1 Pilimelia sp.
CACACCGGCGCCTCCACCCCCATGTCCCGACGGCCCGCGCTCCCGGCCGGCCCCGGCAGCCTATCCAGCCCTCGCGCATGATCCGCGGGCCGCCGCCGGCACAACGCCCCGGCCGCGCCGGGTGATACCGTCCGTATCCGCAGAGACACATGAAGGCATGACCATGCCTGGATGGGCGGCTGGCGGCCGCCCACCGGTGCGCGACGATGGTCAGCTACGGGGGATTGTGTTGATCGTGTCGTGGCGGGCGCGTGCCGCGCCCGGCGCTTGGGCCCGCGGCCCGCCTTCCCCGCATCGCGCACCGGCCGGGCTGACGACCAGGGGGACCTCCGTGGAGACCTACGACCTCATCGGGCTGGGCTTCGGCCCGTCCAACCTCTCGGTGGCCATCGCGCTGGAGGAATCCGGCGGCGAGGCGCGGGCACTGTTCCTCGACCGCAAGCCCGGCTTCGCCTGGCACCCCGGCCTGCTGTTCGACACGGCCGAGATGCAGGTGTCCTTCCTCAAGGACCTCGTGTCGATGCGCAACCCGCGCAGCCGCTACTCCTTCCTGAACTACCTGGCCGAGCGCGGCCGCCTGGCGAAGTTCATCAACCTGCGGACGTTCTACCCGACCCGGGCCGAGTTCAACGACTACTACGCCTGGGTGGCGGAGCAGTTCGCCCACAGTGTCCGGTACGCCACCGAGATCGTCGGCGTGGAGCCCGTCAGTGGGGCGTCCGGCACGGTGGAGCAACTCACCGTCCGGCTCCGGGACCTCGACACCGGCCAGGAGTCCGCCGTGCGGACCGCCAACCTCGTGCTCGCCGCGGGCGGACAGCCGTTCGTGCCCCCGGGCGTCGCACCCGGGCAACGGGTCTTCCACGCCCAGGACGCACTGCCCAGCCTCGCCGCCTCGTTCGCCGACCCGTCCGCGCCGTACCACTTCAACATCGTCGGCGCCGGCCAGACCGCCGCGGACGTGTTCCTGCATCTGCGCCGCACCTACCCCAACGGCCGGATCACGACGAGCATCCGGGGCTTCGCAATGCGGCCGGAGGACGACACGCACTTCGTCAACGAACTCTTCCTTCCCGAGATGCCGGACTGGTTCTACGCGCAGGACCACGGGTTCCGGTCGGACGTGCTGGACACGTACGGCCTGGCCGCCCACACGGGTGTCAGCTACGACCTCATCCCGCGCCTGTACCGGGAGCACTACGAGGATCTGGTGAGTGGTCGGGACGCGCTGCGGATCCAACGGTTCGTGGAGCTGGTGGGCGCGGCCGAGAGCGCCACCGGGGCCGTCGCGCGGTACCGCGCCCTGGACACCGGCGAGGAGGTGACGGTCGACTGCGACGCGGTGGTCCTGGCGACCGGCTACCGCTACCCCATGCCGATCCCCGCACTGGCCGGGGTGCAGCGGCACCTGCACATGGCGGCGCCGGACCGCTATGCCATCGAGCGGGACTACGCCATCCGGACCGATCCCGACTTCCAGCCGCGCATCTTCCTCCAGGGCTACGCGGAAGCGACCCACGGGTTCAGCGAGGTACTCCTGTCGCTGATGCCCTTCCGGGCCGCGGAGATCGTGGCGAGCGCCGTCCGCCCCGCGGGTGTGGCGCCAGCCGGCCCGGGTGACCGCATCCCGCGCCCGCGCACCCCCGTGCACCGGGTGCCCCGCGGCGCCGGTGGGCCCGGGCCGGCCGGTTAGGGGGCCGACCGACCCGGACGGCTGTGGGGTCAGCCCGGGACCGCGACGCGCGACCGGCGACGCCGGCCCGCGGCTCCGCCGGCCACCCGCTCCGGGTCGTCGGCAGCGTCGTCCGGCCGGCCGGCGCCCAGCTGCCCGGCGTCCAGCTCCTCCCCGGCCGGGTCGGCTCCGAGGTCGTCACCGGCGGGTCCCCGCAGCGGGTCGTCGCCGGGCTCGTCGGCGTCGAGCGGCCCCAGCCCGTCGTCCCCGGGCTCGGCCGCGTCCCCGAAGCCGCCATCCGGGCCGGCCAGCGGATCGTCGGCCGGGAGCGCCGGCGCGCCGCCGGACCGCACCGCCTCGCTGGACTCGTCCCGCACCCGCGCATCCGCCTCGTCGTCCTCCACGGCGCTGGTCGTGAGCGCCGTGCGGGTGCGGGTGAAGGTGCCCCGGCCACGGGACAGGTCGTGCCCGACCGCGACCGCCTCCAGCTCGTACATCGCCCGGTGGTTGCCGTCCGCGTCCGTCCAGTCGCGGGTGTAGAGGCGGCCGGCCACCACGACCGGATCACCGGTCATGAGCGAGGAGGACACGCCCTCCGCCAGCTTGCGCCAGCACGTCACCCGGACCCGCAGACTGTTGCCGTCCACCCACCGCCCACGCTCCCGGTCCAGCCGGCGCGCGGTGGACGCGACCTTGAAGTTGGCCACCAGCGAACCGGTGTTGGTCGTTCGCCGCCATTCCGGCGCCGTCAGGACGTTCCCCACAATCGTCACGTACGTGTCGAACATCGCGTCTCCCTGTCGTCCGTCGTCGGCCTGCATTGCGTGGCGCAGCCTGCCTGCGCAGCCGCCGCTCACGCCACCGCCGCAGCCGCCGCCTGTGGACAACGGGACCCCCTGTGGAGGCTCCGCCGCCGGGGCGGTCGATCTGCTATGGCGGCCGCCGCCCGAACGGCCGGCACGGGCCGCTCCTACCGGCGGGTAACGTGAGGGCGTGGACACGGATGTGCTCGGGCCCCCGTACGAATGCGAGACCCTGGACCTCGGCCGGGACGACGAGGGACCGGTCGTCGCTTCCCTGGTGCGCCGGCGGGCCGAGCAGCCCACCAGGCGGGCCGTGCTCTACGTGCACGGTTTCATCGACTACTTCTTCCAGACCCACCTGGCCGACTTCTTCGTCGCGCGCGGCTGGGACTTCTACGCGCTGGACCTGCGCAAGTACGGCCGCAGCCTCCGGCCGCACCAGACGCCCAACTTCTGCCGGAGCGTCACGGACTACTACCCCGAGCTGGACGCCGCCGCCCGGCTCATCCGCGACCGCGACGGCCACGACACGCTCCTGGTCAACGGCCATTCCACCGGCGGCCTGATCACGCCGCTGTGGGCGCATGACCGCCGCGACGCCGGCCTCGTGGACGGCCTCTTCCTCAACAGCCCGTTCTTCGACTTCAACGTGCCGTGGTTCGTCCGGCGGCCGGTGGTGGCGGCCGTCTCCCGGGCCGGACGCGGCTGGCCGTACCGGGTGATTCCACTGGGCCTGTCCGCGATCTACGGCCGCAGCCTGCACGCGGCGCACGGCGGCGAGTGGACGTACGACCTGGCTTGGAAGCCGCTCACCGGCTTCCCGCTGCGGGCCGGCTGGCTGCAGGCGATCCGGGAGGCGCACATGCGCGTGCGCTTCGGCCTGGACATCCGCGTGCCGGTGCTGCTGGCGTGCTCCACCGCGACGTACCGCAGCCTGCGGTGGGGCGAGGGCGCGCGGCGGGCGGACGCGGTCCTCGACGTCGAGCACATGGTGCGCTGGGCACCCCGGATCGGCCGGCACCTCACGCTGGTGCGCATCGAGGGCGGCATGCACGACCTGACGCTGTCGGCGGCGCCCGCGCGGACCGAGCTGTTCGCCGAGCTCGAGCGATGGATCAGCGCGTACGTCGGCACGGCGGCGGCCCCGGCGGATGCGAGCTGATCTCCACGCGCCTCGGGCGGACGGGTGACGGCAGCGGGCGCGGCCGGGCGGTAGCCTTTCTCTCGCCGCGCTCGTAGCTCAGCGGATAGAGCAGGGGACTTCTAATCCTCAGGTCGCAGGTTCGAATCCTGCCGGGCGCACCGACACGCGGGGCGTCAGGGCCGTCGCAGCAGTTCGGCCCTGGTTGCGTGCAGGTAGCGATAGTCGTCCAGGCCGAGTCCGTCGACGATACGCAGACCAGCCTGCGGTCCTTCGGTCTCGGCGACGGCGATGGCCCGGTTCAGCTCCGCGACCGGCGAAGCGGTCAGGCGGGTGAGCTCGCCGTACAGGGCGGCGATCTGCACCCAGTCGCAGGGTGCCTCGGCGTGTAGCGAGGCGATCGCAGCCTGCAGGACATAGGGCCCGCGGCCGCCCAGGGCGATCGCCCGGTCGAGCTCCGCTCGTCCGCGGTTGATCTGCATGGTGTTCCACCGCGACGGATCCTGGTCGCCGAGCAGGACCAGCTCGCCGTCGTTGAACCGCGTCTCGCGGCGGGAGTCGTGCAGGAGCATCAACGCCAAAAGCCCGCGAACGTCGGGGTCGCCAGGGAGCAGTTCGGTCAGTGCACGTCCCAACCAGATCGCCTCGTCCGCGAGCTCGTTGCGACCGCCGTAGCCCTCGTTGAAGATCAGATACACGACAGCGAGAACGGCATCGAGACGTTCATGGAGCAGGTGATCCGGTGGAACTCGAAATGGGATCCCCGCCGCCTTGATCTTGCGTTTGGCGCGCACCAGTCGCTGGGCCATGGGTGGGCTCCGGGACGAGAAAGGCGCGGGCGATCTCGTCGGTGGTCAAGCCGCCGAGGGTACGCAGAGTCAGCGCAACCTGTACCTCGATCGCAAGCGCCGGGTGGCAGCAGGTGAACATGAGTTCCAGGCGCTCGTCGGGGAACGTGGTGGTGGTGTTCATGGGCACCTCGACACGGTCGGCAGCGACGAGCAGACGGAACCTGGTAGCGAGGGCCCGGTCGCGGCGGATGCGGTCGGTGGCGCGGTTACGCGCCGTCCTCATCAGCCAGGCGCGCAGGTTGGCGGGCACGCCCTCGCGTGGCCAGTGATCGGCGGCGATCGCGAACGCCTCCTGCGCGGCGTCCTCGGCGAGGTCGAAGTCACCGAGGACGCCGATGAGGGTGGCCAGGACGCGCCCCCACTCTGCGCGGAAGATCTCGCCGAGGGCCGCTACCAATACACCTCCGAGGGCCGGATCTCGACGGCGCCGCCATAGCGTGCCGCCGGGACGCGGGCAGCCACCTCGATGGCCGCGTCGATGTCGGCGGCCTCCAGGATGAACAACCCGCCGACGGCCTCCTTCATCCCGACGAACGGGCCATCCGTTGCCAGGGTCCTGCCGCCCTCGACCCGCACCGTGGTCGCGTTCTCAGGAAGCCCCATCGGCGGCACGGGGCTGACACCCGGTGTCTGGTTGATCGCATGGTAGTCGGCGTAGACCTGCTTCTGCTCCTCCTCAGAAAGCGCGGCCTGTCGTTCGAGTGCAGCGCCCTGATAGATCAGCATGACGTACTTCATCGCGACCTCCTCGTCGGTGACCAGATTCGCAGTAAGACGAACGACGAGCCGAGAAATCGACAGCTCGACCCTCGAACAGGCCTAGATCGGATCATCCGGTGAAAGGAAGCCGTCCCGAGCGGCGGGTTTGACCGCCCGGACGGCGAACATGTCGGCGATGCCGTTCGCTGTCGACTCGGCGGTCAGGTCGATGCGGAGTCCGGCATCGACGAAGGCGTTCAGCAGGGCCGCCAGCGGCACGTGCCAGGCGCCCACCCGGACCCGCACTCCCTCGGGCGCGATCCCGGGTAGGCGGTGTTCGCCCAGAGCGCAGCGGCTCGGCCGGTCCGGCCTTGTGGCGCTACGCCTGGCCGGGCGCCGGTGGCGGCGGTCGGCGATCAGGAGGTCCTGTTGTGCGTTGCCCATTCGCAGATGGCAGTGAGCGGTTCCTGCAGCGTCTTACCGAGGGCCGTCAGCGCGTATTCCACGTGCTGTGGCGGCGTCTCGCGCAGCACCCGTCGCCGCACCAACCCGTCGCGTTCCATGTCGCGCAGCGTCTCGGTCAGCACCTTCTGGGTGATCCCCGCGACCCGGCGGCGCAGCTCGGCATGCCGTTGGGGACCGGCGAGCAGCGCGTAGACGAGCAGGACCCGCCACTTCGAGGCGAGCCGCTCGATCGCCTGCCGTGTCGTGCAGCCCTCCTCGATGACGTCCGGAACAACCAGCGACACGAACACCTCCCGAGATTGGACAGCCCCGCCCAGCTCGGCGAAGGGCACCGGGAAGTGCCTTCTGTCCGACGTAGGTCGGGCCGCCTAGCGTCGAGCCAACGATAGATCCTGGAAGGAACACGGCGACATGCCCGATAGCACGCCCCAGTACCGCATCCACACCTACACCGCCGCCGAGGCGGGCCTGTTCGTCAACAGCTACCTGGTCGAGACCGCCGAGGGTGTGGTGCTCGTCGACGCGAACCTGCTGCTGTCCGACGTCCACGCCCTCACCGCCCGGATCACGGCGCTGCGTAAGCCACTGCTCGGCGTGTTCGTGACGCACGCGCACCCGGACCACTTCAACGGCCTGCCGATACTCGCCGGCGACGACGTGCCCGTGTACGCGGCGGCCGACGTGGCCGACACGATCGGACAGATCGCGGACGCGAAACGGGCGCAGTGGCAGCCGGTGTACGGCGACGAGTGGCCCGACCGGCACCGTATTCCGGACCGCAGGCTGTCCAGCGGAGACGTCGTCGAGCTGGCCGGATTGCGCTTCACCCTGCACGCCGTCGGCGCGGCGGAGAGCCATGCCGATTCCTACTTTCTTCTCGAGGACCGGGCGTTCATCGGTGACCTGGCCTTCAACGGCATCCACCCCTACACCGCCGACGGGCACACCGGCGCCTGGCTCGCCACCCTGGACACGCTCACCGGTGCGCTCGACGGCGCCACGCTGTACCCGGGGCACGGCGCGCCGGGCGGTGTCAACATGCTCGCCGACCAGCGGCGATACCTGATGATGTACCGGGAGACCGTCGGCCGCCTCGCCGCCGGCAGACCGACGCTGACCGACCCGCAACGCGAGCAGTTGACCGCCACGATGACCCGATTCCTGCCTGACGCGCCGCTGGCCTGGATGATCGGCTTGGGCGCGGACGCGGTCGCCGCGGAGCTGGCCGGCGGGACGACCACCGGTGCGGACACGGCACCGCCCGGCGAGGCGGTGGCGGCGTGACCGTCGAGCGCGTCACCTGAGGCCAGGGGCGGGCGCCGACGAGCGCCCGCCCGGAGGCATCACGATCGTATGCTGGCGAGCCGGGCCTTCCGGGCGGTTCGTACGAGAGCAGGGTGGAGCGGGATGACGATTCTGGTGACCGGTGCCACCGGCAACATCGGCCGGCTGGTGGTCGACCACCTGCTCGCCGCCGGGGCCACCCGCGTCCGCGCGTTGACCGTCGATCCGCGCCGGGCGGCGCTGCCGGCGCAGGTCGAGGTCGTCCGAGGTTACCTGCGGAAGGTCGACACCCTGCCCGCCGCCTTCGCCGGCGTCGACCGGATGTATCTCGCCCCCACCCCCGAGACTGTCGTGGAGGTGGTCGCGGCGGCCCAGCGTGCCGGCGTGCGGCACATCGTCGACCTGTCCGGCGAACACCAGAGCTGGTGGGGCACCGTCGCCACCGCGGTCGAGTCGTTCGACGGCGGGTGGACACACCTGTGGGCCGGCGACTTCATGGAGAACTCCCTCGCCTGGGCGCCGCAGATCCGCGCGACGGGCACCGTCCGCGAACCGTCGCCGGCCGCGGCGAGCACACCCGTGGCCATGGACGACATCGCGGCGGTCGCCGCGGCCGTGCTCCGCCAGGACGGGCATCACGGGCGGGCGTACACCCTCACCGGCCCGGAGATCCTCAGCCGCGTGGACCTCCTCCGGCTCATCGGCGAGGCCATCGGCCGGGAGCTCGAATTCGTGGCCGCGACCCGCGAGGAGACCGTGGCCACCCTGTCGGCGGTCATGGGCGACACCGCCGCCTGGTACGTCGACAACGTGCTCGCCGCGATGAGCCCGCACTCGGAGCCGCCGACCCACACCACCGAACAGCTGACGGGGCGTCCCGCCACCACGTTCGCCCGCTGGGCCGCCGAGCACGCCGACGACTTCCGCTGAGCCCGAGCACCGCGCCGTGCGCAGGCGCAGGCGCAGCCGCGGCGGCGGTCGCCGAGGAACGCGACCGCCGCCGATCGGTGTTACGGCCGGATCTCGTACACCAGATTGAACGGTGTCTGCGCGGCCCGGCGGAAGCGGGTGAAGCCCGCGTCGGTGGCCAGCTGCCGGATCGCGGCCTCACCGGCCTGCCCGCCGAGGGCGTGGCCGCCGGGCTGCGAGAGCCCGTTGGGCACGCAGAGGAAGGTGGATCCGCTGTAGTAGAGCCGGCCCACGGGGTTGAAGTTGTCCTCGACCCTGTCGGCGGCGAAGGGCTCGACCAGCAGCCAGGTGCCGTCCGGCGCCAGCGCCGCCCGCACCCGCCGGGCGGCGCCCAGCGGGTCGCCGAGGTCGTGCAGGCAGTCGAACATCGTGATCAGGTCATACTCCGTACCGGTGAAGCTCTGCGCCGTGGCCACCTCGAAGCGAACCCTGTCCGTGACCCCGGCCTCGGCGGCCTTCTTGCGCGCCAGCTCGATCGACTCGGCGTGGTAGTCGGAGCCGACGATGGCGGCGCGCGGGTACGCCTGGGCCAGGAGCACCGACGAGGAGCCCAGTCCGCAGCCGAGATCGGCCACCCGGGCCCCGGCGGTCAGCTTCGCGTCGACGCCGTCCAGCGCGGGGATCCAGCTGGGCACCAGTTGGGCGAGATAGCCGGGCCGGTAGAAGGCGTCCGTGCCGACGAACACGTCGCTCTCGTGCTCGTGCCAACCGACGCCGGCACCGGTGCGGAACGCCTCGGTGATCCGCGGCTCAGCGCGCAGGTACCCCAGCACCGCGAGAAACGCCGCCGACACGTTGGGCCCGTTGGGGTCCACCAGGCAGAACGCCTGCTCCTCGGTCAGCGAGAACGCGCCCGTCGCCGGGCTGTAGCTCACGTAGCCACCCGCCGCCTGGCCGCGCAGCCACTCGGTGACGTAGCGCGGATGACACCCGGTGCGCTCGGCGAGCTGGTCGGGCGTCGCCGGGCCCTCCGCCAGCGCACGGTAGAGGCCGAGCCGGTTGCCGACGACCACCGAGCCGGCGGCGCCGGTCGCGCCCAGGTCCGTCACGATCCGTCCGAGGAACTCCGTCACCTTGTTGTGGTCCATCCCTGGTCCTTCCTCTCCTGCCGGCTAGTGCCGGCTCCCTGCCGGCTCCTGCCGGCACGGACAAAGGTTCCGCCGGTGCGCTGTCACGGCCCTCACACGCGCTTTCGCCGCGCTGACAGGGCCAGGCGGCTTCCGTTCCGATGCCGCCGCGGGCATGCTGTCCGCCGGAGGGCGCCATGACGGCTGGGTACGCGCCGCCGCCGGTCCGGGTGGAGCTGCTCGGGCCGCTGCGGCTGGTTGTCGACGGATCGGTGGTCGACGTGCGTGGCCCGAAGCGGCGGGCGGTGCTCGCGCTGCTGGCGCTCGCCGAGGGCCGGATGGTGCCGGTCGACCACTTCGTGGCCGGGCTGTGGCCGGCGCAGGTCCCGGAGTCGGGGCGGCAGGCCTTGCACAGCCACGTGTTCCGGCTGCGCGGGCACCTCGGGCCCGCGGCGGAGCGGCTGGAGACGGTGCCCGACGGCTACCGCCTGGAGCTGGGCACCGTCGGCCTGGACCTCGCGCGGGCACGGGACCTGCTGGCCAGGGCGCGCGCCGGCGCGCGCGTTGACCCGGCCGGCGCGTCAGCCCTGCTGCGCGAGGCGCACGCGCTCTGGCGCGGGCCCGTCCTCGCCGACCTCACCGATGTCGCGCGGATCGCGGCCGCGGTGCAGGAGTGCGCGCACCTGCACCGCGAGGTCACCGACGCGCTCATCGCCACCGCGATCGACGCGGGAGAGGCGGACGCGATCATGGGCATCGCCGCCGCGGCGTACGCCGCCGATCCGCTGCGGGAGCCGTCAGTCCACCTGCTCATGCGCGCGCTCGCGGCGACCGGGCGGGCACCCGAAGCGCTGCGCCACGCCCGCGAGTACCGGCATCGGCTGACCGAGGAGACAGGCCTCGACCCGTCGCCGGCGCT
>DASQDS010000757.1:0-1715 GCA_035634075.1 Pilimelia sp.
GTCACCGCCCCGCCACCCAGGGCGACCGAGGCCGGACCGGCCACCGTGGACGCGCCGAATGCCGTAGAGTTCCCCGCCATGAGCCCGCGCCCGCAATGCTGGTGGCCCGCCACAACGGCGGCCCACTTCCCGCGCGGGTAACTCTCACCCTCCCGCGGCCGCCCGACGAGGCGGCCGCCGTCGTTCACCTCCCGGCGCCGGGCGCCTGCCGAAGGCGGCCCCGACCGTGAAGGACGACCATGACTTCCTCACACGACGTGCTCGCCGCCGCGGCCGCAGGCGCCGCCCTGAGTCCGTTCGCCCTGCTGCGCCGCGAGGGTGCCGACCATCTCGAGGTGCTGACCGGGTCGCTCACCGTGGTCCCGCGCCTGGCCGACATCCCGCTGCCCGCCGTCGGCCCGGGCCCGGCGACGCTCGCCCTGGTGCCGTACCGCCAGCTCACCGAACGGGGGTTCGGCTGCGTGGACGACGGCGCCCCGCTGGAGTGCCTTCGGATCGCGGCCACCGGCACGCTGCCGCTGGCCGACGCGCTGGCCGCCCTGCCCACCGACCCGCCGGCCGTGACCGGCGGCCGGTTCGACGTCAGCGACGCCGAGTACGCCGACACGGTCGGCGCCGTGCTGGCCGGGGAGATCGGCCGGGGCGAGGGCGCCAACTTCGTCATCCACCGGGCGTACGAGGCCGCCGTGACGGGCCCGCCGCTGGTGTCCGCCCTGGCCGCGCTGCGCCGGCTGCTCGTCGGCGAGCGCGGGGCGTACTGGACGTTCCTCGTGCACACCGGCACCCGCACCCTGGTGGGCGCGACGCCGGAGCGGCACGTCAGCGTCGCCGACGGCCTGGTGATGATGAACCCGATCAGCGGCACCTACCGGCACGGCCCGGCCGGCGCCGACGCCGACGAGCTGCTGGGCTTCCTCGCCGACCCCAAGGAGATCGACGAGCTGTACATGGTTCTCGACGAGGAGCTGAAGATGATGGCCACCGTCGCCGACCACGGCGGCCAGGTGGTGGGGCCCTACCTGAAGCAGATGGCCCACCTGAGCCACACGGAGTACCTGCTGGCCGGGCGCGGCTCGCGCGACGTCCGGGAGGTGCTGCGCGAAACGATGTTCGCCCCCACCGTCACGGGCAGCCCGCTGGAGAACGCCTGCCGGGTCATCGCCCGGCACGAGCGCCGGGGCCGCGGCTACTACGGCGGCGTCCTGGCCCTGCTCGGCCACGACGACGAGGGCCGGCAGACGCTGGACGCGCCGATCCTCATCCGGACCGCCGAGATCTCGCCGGACGGCCGCCTGCGGGTGCCGGTCGGCGCGACGCTGGTGCGCCACTCCACCACCGCCGGCGAGGTGGCGGAGACCCACACCAAGGCCGCCGGCGTGCTGGCGTCGCTCGGCGTACGGCCGGCCGCACCGACTCCCACGCCGGCTGCGCCGCCGCTGGCCGACGACCCCCGGGTCCGGGCGGCGCTGCGCGCCCGCAACGCCCACCTCGCCGACTTCTGGCTGCGCGACCGGGGCGCCGAGCCGACTCCCGTGGACCCCCGGCTGGCCGGCCTGCGGGTGCTGGTCGTGGACGCGGAGGACACGTTCACCGGCATGCTGGCCCACCAACTGCGCGGGCTCGGGCTCGCGGTGACGGTGCGCCCGTGGGCCGCCCCCGGCGACTCCGCCCCGTTCGACCTGGTCGTGCCGGGTCCCGGGCCGGGCGACCCGGGC
>DASQDS010000758.1:0-9044 GCA_035634075.1 Pilimelia sp.
GCCGGCCTCCCGGTAGACCCGGTAGCCGGTGACCCCGACGTTGTCGGTGGACGCGGCCCAGCTCAGCGTCGCCCCGGACGCGGTCACGCCCGCGGCGCTCGGCGTACCCGGCGCGGTCGGCGCCGCGGTGTCCCCGCCGCCACCGCCGGTCGTGGTGACCGAGACGGGCGGGGAGGCCGCGGAGGTGTTGCCGGCGGCGTCGAACGCCTGGACGTAGAACTGGTACGCCGTGGCGGCGGTCAGCCCGGTGACGGCGAGGGAGGTGCCGGTGGCGGTGCCGACCAGCGCGTCGGTGGCGCCGGCCTCCCGGTAGACCCGGTAGCCGGTGACCCCGACGTTGTCGGTGGACGCGGCCCAGCTCAGCGTCGCCCCGGACGCGGTCACGCCCGCGGCGCTCGGCGTACCCGGCGCGGTCGGCGCCGCGGTGTCCGGGCCGGCGGCGCCGTAGGTGAGGCCGAAGCCGTACGGGAACAGCGGCGCCTTGCCGTCGCCAACGTTGATCGGCTGCTGGCTGGCCGACTGCATCCAGGTCATCGGCAGCTTGCCGGTCGGGGCGTGGTCGCCGAACAGCACGTCCGCGACGCCGGCGCCCTCGGTGCCGGGCAGCCAGGACGCGAGCAGCGCGTTCCAGTTCGGCAGCTGCGACGCGATGTCGAGCGGCCGGCCCGACACGAGCACCACAATCACCGGCACGCCGGCGGCGCGCAGCGTGTTGATGGTGTTCAGGTCGGCGGTGTCGAGCCCCATCGCGCCGGTGCGGTCGCCGGTGCCCTCGGCGTACGGCGTCTCGCCGACCACCGCGATGGCCGCCCGGTACGTGTTGTTGATGCCGGCGCCGGTGGCGTTGTAGGTGACGGTCGTGCCGGCGCCGGCCGCGTTGCGGATGCCCTGCAGGATCGTCGTACCGGGGGTGATGTTGCCGCTGCGGCCCTGCCAGGAGATGGTCCAGCCGCCGCTCTGGTTGCCGATGTTGTCGGCGTTCTTGCCGGCCACGAAGATCCGGTTGTTGGCCTTGGCCAGCGGCAGGACGTTGCCCGCGTTCTTCAGCAGCACCTGCGACTCGCGCACCGCCTGCCGGGCGATCGCCCGGTGCGCCGCGCTGCCGACCGTGCCGGTGAACGACCGGTCGGTCAGCGGCTGCTCGAACAGCCCGAGCTCGAACTTCTTGGTCAGGATGCGCCGGTTGGCGTCGTCGATGCGCGCCTGGGTCACGCGGCCGGCCTGGACCTCCGCCCGCAGCAGCGAGATGAAGCTCTGCCACTCGCTGGGCACCATCACCATGTCGATGCCGGCGTTGACGGCCTGGCGCACCTCGGCGCCGGTGAAGCCGGGGGCGCCGTCGATCTGGTCGATCGCGTTGTAGTCGGACACCACGAAGCCGGTGAAGCCCAGCTCGCGCTTCAGCACGTCATTGATCAGGTACGAGTTGCCGTGCAGCTTGCTGCCGTTCCAGCTGCTGTACGAGATCATCACCGAGCCGACGTTGCGGCGGACCGCCTCGACGAACGGCGGGAGGTGGACGGCCCGCAGCTCGGCCTCCGAGACCTGGGTGTTGCCCTGGTCGTCGCCGCCGGTCGTGCCGCCGTCGCCGATGTAGTGCTTGGCCGTGGCCAGCACCGAGCCGGGCGCGTTGAGCGCCGAGCCCTGCAGGCCAGTGATCATCGTGGCCATCTGGGTGGGCAGCTCCGGCGTCTCGCCGAAGGACTCGTAGGTGCGGCCCCAGCGGTCGTTGCGGGCCACGCACAGGCACGGCGCGAAGTCCCAGTCGATGCCGGTGCCGGAGATCTCCTCGGCGGTGGCCCGGCCGATCTGCTGCACCAAGGTGGGGTTGCGGGTGGCGCCCAGGCCGATGTTGTGCGGGAAGATCGTCGCGCCGAACACGTTGTTGTGCCCGTGCACCGCGTCGATTCCGTAGATCATCGGGATCTGCAGCGGGGTGGCCAGCGCGGCGCGCTGGAAGCTGTCGTACATGTCGGCCCAGGCGCCGGCGTTGTTGGACGCCGGGCCGGAGCCGCCGCCGGACAGCACCGAGCCGATCCGGTAGGTGGTCATCTCGGCGTTGCTCACGTACGCCCGCTCGGCCTGTGTCATCTGGCCGATCTTCTCGTCCAGGCTCATCCGGGACAGCAGGTCGGCCACGCGGGAGGCCACCGGCAGGGTCGGATCCTGGTAGGGCAGGGCCGCGGCGTCCGCGGCCGGCGCCAGGCGCAACCCGGCGCCGACCAGCGCGGCCACCGCGAGGGCGGCGAGGCCCGCGCGGGACCTGGTGGAGACAGCTCTGGTACGCACGCGGCGAACCTCCTTGGTCAGGTGCGTCCCGCGTTCGCCGCGCCTGGGGTGGTTCGCGGCGTGTGCGGGTTACCGAGTGACGGCTCAGTTGTCGGGGGCCAGCAATCGAAGCATGTCACTCGCAGTTATTGTCCGCAGCCTATGTGGGGAGCGCTCCCACGCACAAGGTGTGCCCGCGGCCGGCGCGGACTTGCGGTGGTACGTGGGGGTGCGCCACCCGCTGCCCGATAGCATCGCGAGGTTCCCGACGCGAATGGAGTCCACCGTGGCCGCACCGCCCACCCCGCAGGCCCCCACCGGCGACCTCGTCGTGCCGGCGGGGACGACGGCGGCCGACGCGGTGGCCGCCGCGGGCCTGCCGGCGGCCGGCCCCAAGGCGGTCGGCGTGGTCCGCGACGCCGAGGGCCGGCTGCGCGACCTGGACTGGGCGCCGGCGGCCGAGGCGACCGTCACCCCGGTGCCGATCGACTCCCCGGACGGGCTGGACGTGCTGCGCCACTCCACCGCCCACGTCCTGGCCCAGGCCGTGCAGGACCTGTTCCCGGCGGCCAAGCTCGGCATTGGGCCGCCGATCACCCACGGCTTCTACTACGACTTCGACGTGCCCACGCCCTTCCACCCCGAGGACCTGGACCGGCTCGAGAAGCGGATGCAGGAGATCGTCAAGGCGGGCCAGGTGTTCCGCCGGCGCCGCTTCGACTCCCTCGACGAGGCCAAGGCGGAGCTGGCGGCGGAGCCGTACAAGCTGGAGCTGGTGGACATCAAGGGCGAGGGGGGTCCGCAGGGGGAGATCGATACGGCCGAGGTCATGGAGGTCGGCGGCGGCGAGCTCACCATCTACGACAATCTGGACGCCAAGACGGGGCAGCGCTGCTGGGGCGACCTGTGCCGGGGCCCGCACCTGCCGTCAACCCGGCTGATCGGCGCCTTCAAGCTGATGCGCTCCGCGGCGGCGTACTGGCGGGGCAGCGAGAAGAACCCCCAGCTCCAGCGCGTGTACGGCACCGCCTGGCCGACCCGGGACGCGCTCAAGGCGTACCTGAAGCTGCTGGAGGAGGCCGCCCGGCGCGACCACCGCAAGCTCGGCGCGGACCTGGACCTGTTCAGCTTCCCCGACGAGATCGGCTCCGGGCTGGCGGTGTTCCACCCCAAGGGCGGGATCATCCGCCGGGAGCTGGAGGACTACTCGCGGCAGCGGCACGAGGAGGCCGGCTACTCCTTCGTGAACACCCCGCACATCACCAAGGGCAATCTCTTCGAGACGTCCGGCCACCTCGGCTGGTACGCCGACGGCATGTTCCCGCCCATGGAGATGGAGGGTGCGAACTACTACCTCAAGCCGATGAACTGCCCGTTCCACAACCTGATCTTCCGGTCCCGCGGCCGGTCGTACCGCGAGCTGCCGATGCGGCTGTTCGAGTTCGGCACCGTCTACCGGTTCGAGAAGTCCGGCGTGGTGCACGGCCTGACGCGGGTGCGCGGGATGACCCAGGACGACGCGCACATCTTCTGCACCGAGGAGCAGATGGCCGGGGAGCTGACGTCGCTGCTGCGCTTCGTGCTGGACCTGCTGCGCGACTACGGCCTGGACGACTTCTACCTGGAGCTGTCGACCCGCAACCCGGAGAAGTCCGTCGGCACCGAGGAAAACTGGGCGAAGGCCACCGAGGCGCTGCGCGCGGCCGCCGAGGCCTCGGCCCTCGACCTGGTGCCCGACCCGGGCGGCGCGGCGTTCTACGGCCCGAAGATCAGCGTGCAGGCCCGCGACGCGATCGGGCGCACCTGGCAGATGTCCACCATCCAGGTCGACTTCAACCTGCCGGAGCGCTTCGAGCTCGAGTACCAGGCGGCGGGGGGCGGCCGGGAGCGGCCCGTCATGATCCACCGGGCGCTGTTCGGCTCGATCGAGCGGTTCTTCGGTGTGCTCACCGAGCACTACGCGGGGGCGTTCCCGGCGTGGCTGGCGCCGGTGCAGGTCGTCGGCATCCCGATCCGCGACGACCACGCGGACTACCTCGCGGCGTTCGTCGCGCGGCTGCGCGAGCAGGGCATCCGGGCGGAGGTGGACACCTCCGACGACCGGATGCAGAAGAAGATCCGCACGGCGCAGCAGCAGAAGGTCCCGTTCATGGCGATCGCGGGCGACGCCGACGTCGAGGGCGGCACGGTCTCCTTCCGCTACCGCGACGGCTCCCAGCGCAACAACGTCCCCCTCCCGGAAGCCCTGACCCACGTGACGGAAACGATCCGCTCAAGAACCAACCACCCCCCAACCGCAACCCCCGCCCCAACCGCGTGATCAAGGGATTGGTGCCACGACACGCCGGTGGCACCGGCACAAGTCCCTTGATCGCGGCGTGATCAGCGCGCGGTGAGGGCGGCGGTGGCTTCCCGCCAGGTCTCCACCCGGTGGACCGACCTCAGGTGATGGTGGTTCGCCGCCACTTCCGCCTCCCTCGGGTGGAACAGCAGGCGGTGCGGCACGGTGGTGAGGTAACCGAGGACCTCGAGTCTGTCGTCCACGAAGTGGGTCAGGCCCAGCCGCTGCGCGATCGGGGCCTTGGCCGCCCGGGTGCGGCAGAAGTGCAGATGGGCCGGCGGGATGGCGGTGCGGCCGAAGAAGTCGTGGTGCGCCAGCCAGTGCCGGGTCCGGCGCTCGGTGTCCGGGCCGCACTTCGAGACGAGGTACACCGCCCCGGCGAAGGCGCCACCGTCCGGGTCCGCCAGTGCCGCCAGGCAGTCGATGGCGTCGGGCACGGCGGGCGTACGCAGGTAGTGGTCGCCGAAGAACGAGGTGTCGGCGTCGTGGTCGGCGGGCTGGATGAGCACGCCACCGATGTCCACGCCGAGCCGCCGCACACCCGCCACCGTACCGGGCGTCGGCGCCGGTCCCGGCGCCCGCGCCCGGCAGCCTCGGTAGCATCGGCGGTGATCTGGACGGGGAGGCTGCATGGGCACGGGTGAGCCGGACGCGTTGGACCGGCTGTGGACGCCGCACCGGATGGCGTATGTCACCGGCGAGGATCGGCCTGAACGGGGGTACGAGGAGCCCGCCGGCTGTCCGTTCTGCCTGGCGCCGGACCGCCCGCGCGACGACACGCTGGTGGTGGCGCGGGGGGAGCAGGTGTTCGCGGTCCTCAACCTGTATCCGTACAACCCGGGCCACCTGCTGGTCTGCCCGTACCGGCACGTGCCGGACTACACCGACCTGAGCCTGGCGGAGACCGCGGAGCTGGCGGTGTTCACCCAGACCGCGATGCGCGTGGTGCGCCGGGTCAGCGGCGCGCACGGGTTCAACATCGGGATGAACCAGGGCGGCGTCGCGGGCGCGGGCATCGCCGCCCACCTGCACCAGCACGTGGTGCCCCGGTGGGGCGGCGACGTCAACTTCATGCCGGTGATCGGCCGCACCAAGGTGCTCCCGCAGCTCCTGACCGACACCCGCGACCTGATAGCGGCCGCCTGGCAGCTGCCGACCACCGCGCCCGCGTGACGCTTCCCCCCTGGCCGCCGGCGGATCGGCGACCAGGAGGGGGGCGCGGTCAGTGGCTGGTGGCGTGTTCCTTGCGGATCTGGTCGGCCAGGTGGCCCGGGATCGGGTCGTGCCGGGCGAACCGGCGGCGGAACGTGCCCGCCCCCGACGTCATCGCCCGCAGCTCCACCGCGTACCGGACCAGCTCCGTGGCCGGCACCTCCGCCCGCACCAGCGTGCGCTCGGCGGTGGCCGGGTCCGGTTCCGTGCCGAGCACCCGGCCGCGGCGGCCGGACAGGTCGCTCATCACCGCCCCGACGTAGGAGTCAGGCACGCGGATCGTCACCTCGTCGACCGGCTCGAGCAGCGTGACCTGGCCCTTCTCCGCCGCCTCCCGCAGGGCGAGGCCGCCGGCGGTCTGGAAGGCGGCGTCGGAGGAGTCCACGCTGTGCGCCTTGCCGTCGAAGAGCGTCACCCGCACGTCCACGACCGGGTAGCCGGCGACGATGCCCCGGTCCATCTGCGCCCGGACGCCCTTCTCGACGGACGGGATGTAGTTGTGCGGGACCACCCCGCCGACGATCTTGTCGACGAACTGAAAGCCGCTCCCGCGCGGCAGCGGCTCCACCTCGATGTCGCAGACCGCGTACTGGCCGTGGCCGCCCGACTGCTTGACGTGCCGCCCGTGGCCCCGCGCGGGCGCCGCGAACGTTTCGCGCAGGGCCACCCGCACCGGCTCGGTGTCCAGGTCGACGCCGCCGCCGCGGAGCCGGTCGAGGACCACGTCCGCGTGCGCCTCGCCCATGCACCACAGGACGAGCTGGTGGGTCTCCGGATTGCGTTCCAGCCGCATCGTCGGGTCGCCGGCGACGAGCCGACCCAGGTTCTTGGCCAGCGTGTCCTCGTCCGCCCGGGTCTTGGCCACGATGGCCACCGGGAGCAGCGCCTCGGGCATCTCCCACGGCGCCATCAACAGCGGGTTGTCCTTGGTGGAGATCGTGTCGCCGGTCTCGGCGGTGCCCGACTTGGTGATCGCGCAGATGTCCCCGGCCACGCAGGCGGGGATCTCGCGCAGCGCGCTGCCCAGGGGGGAGTAGACGTGCGCGATGCGCTCGTCGGCGTCGTGGTCGCGGTGCCCCCGCTCCTCCAGGCCGTGACCGGAGATGTGCAGGACCTGTTCGGGGCGCAGCGTGCCGGAGAAGACGCGGACCAGCGAGACGCGGCCGACGTACGAGTCGATCGTCGTCTTGACCACCTCGGCGACCAGCGGCCCGGCCGGGTCGCAGGTCAGCGGCTGTCGGGGGGAGCCGTCGATGCCGGTGACCACCGGGAGGGCGTGCTCGCCGGGCGTCGGGAACGCGGCCGTGAGCAGCTCCAGCAGCGCGTCCATGCCGACCCCGGTCTCCGAGCAGACCGGGACGACGGGGTAGAAGTGGCCCCGGGCCACGGCCTTCTCGAGGTCCTCGATGATCACGGAGGTCTCGATGTCCTCGCCGGCCAGGTACCGGTCCATGAGGGTCTCGTCCTCGCTCTCGGCGATGATGCCCTCGATCAGCTCGTTGCGGGCCTCGATGATGGCCGGCAGGTGCTCGGCGTCCGGCTCGCGGACGGCCGGGGGGTAGCCGTCGCTGTAGTCGAACACCCGCTGGGTGATCAGGCCCAGCAGGCCCACGATCGAATGGCCGTCGTCGCCGTGCATGGGCAGGTACAGCGGGATGACGTTGTCGCCGAAGACCCGCTGGCACAGCGCGACGGTCTCCTCGAAGTCGGCGCGCTGGTGGTCCAGCCGGGTGACGGCGACCGCCCGGGGCATGCCGACCGCCGCGCACTCCTCCCACAGCGCGGCGGTGGCGGCGTCCATCCCGTCCACCGAGGAGACGACGAACAGCGCGGCGTCGGCGGCGCGCAGGCCGGCCCGCAGCTCGCCGACGAAGTCGGCGTAGCCGGGCGTGTCGAGCAGGTTCACCTTGATGCCGTCGTGTACCAGCGGCGCGCAGGCCAGGCTCACCGAGCGCTGCTGCTTCACCGCGGCCGGGTCGGTGTCGCAGACCGTGCTGCCCTCGATCACCGAGCCGGCCCGCGAGATGGTGCCGGTGGCCGCGAGCAACGCCTCCGCGAGCGTCGTCTTTCCCGCCCCGGAATGCCCGACCAGCACCACGTTGCGGACCCTGCTCGGGTCTTCGACCACCGGCGCCGGGCCGGTGACTCCCTTCTCCTGCCCTTTTTGCGCCATCTCGGCGCACCTCCTCACGTCGCCTGGGCGCGGGATCGCCGCGACGTGCGGGCGGTGCGGAACTGCCCCGCCGCGATCTCGCTCGGGTGCCTGCGTAGTCCTGCCTGGTACCTGCCTGCTCGTCCGCCTTCAGTTTGCCCCAGGGGGCCGGCGCACGTTCGTGGTTCCGATCCCACACCCGGTGACACCCCGAACACAACACCTACCGGACAAGTAACGGGCCGGACGTACCGTGCCGGCCGCCACGCCAGTATGGTGGGACCGCCATGGCGAAGATCTTCAGCGGGTCCGCGCGGACCGTCGTGTCCCGGCTCATCGACCCGGTCGTACGCGGCCTCCTGCGCCTCGGCGTCACCCCGAACGCGGTGACGGTTGCCGGCACGATCGGCTGCCTCGTCGGCGCGCTCGGGTTCGGCGCGCGCGGCCGGTTCATCGAGGGCGCCCTCATCGTGACCGTGAGCGCGCTGACCGACGCCGTGGACGGCGCGATGGCGCGGGCCCAGCGCGGCCCCGGCGCCCCGCCGAGCAGGTTCGGCGCCCTGCTCGACTCCACCATGGACCGGGTGGCCGACAGCGCGGTGTTCTGCGCGGTCGCCTACTGGTACGCGACGACCGGCGACGACCGGCCGTCGCTGGTGGCCGCGCTGCTCTGCCTCGTCTCCGGCGGGCTCGTCTCGTACGTCAAGGCCCGCGCCGAGGGCCTGGGCGTCCCGTGCGACGTGGGCTTCGCCGAGCGCACGGAGCGCCTGGTGCTGGTCGGCATCGGCGGCCTGGCCACCGGGCTGGGCCTGGAGTGGGGGCTGCCGGCCGCGCTGTGGCTGCTCGCCGCGATCTCGGTGTTCACCGTCGGCCAGCGGATGGCGCACGTCTACCGGACGGCCCGCGCGATGGAAGCGGTGGACCAAACCCCGTGAGCGCGAGGAGTGAGCGTAGCGAGCCCCGCAGTCGCGATCGAAGGATGTTGCCGTGAGCGCGAGGAGTGAGCGTAGCGAGCCCCGCAGTCGCGATCGAAGGATGTTGCCGTGAGCGCGAGGAGTGAGCGTAGCGAGC
>DASQDS010000759.1:0-2467 GCA_035634075.1 Pilimelia sp.
CCGGGCGCAGCTGGCCGCCGCGCACGGCGACTGGCTGGCCGGCCGGTTGCCGCGCGAGCCGGTGCCGCTGGCGATGTGCTTCTCCGCCACCGACGACACCCTCGCCCCGCCCGGGCAGCACGTGGTCACCGTGTGGGGCCAGTGGTACCCCTACGCGCTGGCCGACGGAGCCGACTGGGACGCGCTGGCCGAGGCCGAGGCCGACCGGCTCATCGCCGCCGTCGACCGCTTCGCGCCCGGCTTCGCCGCCTCGGTGCAGCGCACCTACGTGCAGACCCCGCTGCTGCTCGAGCGGGAACTGTCGCTGCTGCGTGGCAACGTCATGCACGTGGAGATGGGGCTGGCCAGCATGTTCGGCTTCCGGCCGACGCCGGCGCTGTCGGGCTACCGGGTGCCGGGCCTGGCCGGCCTCTACCTCGCCGGCGCCTCCACCCACCCCGGCGGCGGGGTGTCGGGCAACTCGGGGCGGACGGCGGCCCGCACCGTCCTCGGCGACCGGGGCGTGGCGGTCCGCGCCCGCGAGGTGCTCGCGCGGGGGCTGGCCCGGGTGCGGAGGTGACCGGCCTCCTCGTCACGCGGCCCGGCAGCCGGTCGGCCGCGCTCCCGTGGGTGCCGGCGGTGCTGCTCGTGCTCACCGCGATCGCCTATCCGCTGCTCGACCCCGGGGCGGCCCGCGACGCGGTCAGCTGGGCCATCGTGCTGCTCGGCTCGACGGTGTCGGTGGTGCACGCGGCGGTCAGCCGGGGACCGCGCACCGGAGGCGGCGTCCTGCTGGTCACCGCGGCGACCGCGGTGGTGTTCGAGTCGGTCGGGCTGGCCACCGGCTTCCCCTACGGCGAGTACACCTACAGCGACGACCTCGGGCCCACGCTGCTCGGCGTCCCGTTCCTCGTGCCGCTGGCCTGGCTGATGATGGCCTGGCCGAGCTGGCTGCTGGCCCGCCGGCTCACCCGCGGCGTCCGGCCCGCCCGGCAGCGGCCGGCGCGCGTCGCGGTCGCCGCCGCGGTGTTCGCCGGCTGGGACGTCGTCCTCGACCCGCAGATGGTGCAGGCCGGCTACTGGACCTGGGCACACCCGCAGCCCGGTCTCCCGGGCATCGACACGGTGCCGCTGACCAACCTGGCCGGCTGGCTGCTGGCCGGCGTCGTCCTCATGACGCTGCTCGACCTGCTGGTGGGCCGCACCGCCCTGCAGCCGCCGCGCACCGGCGACGGCGCGCCGCTGCTGGTGCTGGCCTGGATGACCCTCGGCGGGGCGCTCGCGCACGCCGGCGGGCTGGGGTTGCCCGGGTCGGCGGCGTGGGGCGTGCTGCTCGCCGTCCCGGTGCTGGTCGCCCTGGCGGTGCAGGTCCGCCGGTCGTGAGCAGCCGGCTGCTGCGGGTGCTCTCCGGCACCGCGGTCGCCGGTGCGCTGCACGCCGCGGTCAACGTGACGCTGTTGCGCCGCCCCCCGGCGCAGCCGCCGCCGGTGCGCCGGCCGGTCACCGTCGTCCTGCCGGTGCGCGACGAGGAGGCGCAGGTCGGCGGCTGCCTGGCCGCGGTGCTGGCCCAGGAGGGCGTCCCCGCCCTGCGGGTGGTCGTGGTGGACAACGGCTCGACCGACGGCACCGCCGCGGGAGTGCGCTCGGTCGCCGACCCGCGGGTGCGGCTGGTCGCCGCCGACGAGCCGCCGGCGGGCTGGCTGGGCAAGCCGCACGCTTGTGCGACCGGGGCCGATGCGGGCGATCCCGGCGACGACGGCGTGCTGGTGTTCCTCGACGCCGACGTCCGCCTGTTCCCCGACGCGGTGGCCGGTGCGGTCGCCGTCCTCGACGCGCACGGCCTGGACCTGGTCTCGCCCTGGCCGCGGCCGATCACCGATTCCGCGGCCGAGCGCCTCGTGCAGCCGCTCGGGCCCTGGCTGTGGATCACCACGCTGCCGGTGCGGCTGGCGGAGCGGTCGGCGCGGCCGTCGCTCACCGCGGCCAACGGCCAGTTCCTCGTCGTCCGGCGGTCGGCGTACGCGCGGGCCGGCGGGCACGCCGCCGTGCGCGGCGAGGTGATCGAGGACGTCGCACTGGCGCGGGCGGTGAAGCGGGCCGGCGGTCGGGCGGTGCCGGTCGACGGGTCGCGGCTGGCCGCCTGCCGCATGTACGACGGCTGGCCGGCGCTGCGGGCGGGCTACGCGAAGTCGCTGTGGGCCTCGGTCGGCGGGTCGCCGGGGGCGAGCGTCGCGGTGGCGGCCGGGCTGACCGCCGTCTGGGTGCTGCCCGCCGTGGCCGCGCTGTGCGGATCGCGGACGGGGCTGGTCGGCTACGCGGCCGGTGTGGCCGGCCGGGCGGTGTCGGCCGCGGCGACCGGCAGCCGGGTCTGGCCGGACTCGCTGGCGCACCCGCTGTCGATGCTGCTGTTCGACGTCCTGCTGGCCGGGTCGGTGGCCGGGCGGCGGCGGGGCACGCTGTCCTGGCGCGGCCGCCCGGTCGGCGGCGC
>DASQDS010000760.1:0-5326 GCA_035634075.1 Pilimelia sp.
CGCCCCCGGTCATGCCGACGTAGCGGGCGGCGCGGATCCGGCCGAACCACCGCTCCCGGTCGGCCACCGGGACCGTGTCCGACACCAGGGGCGCGAAGGCCGCCCAGAACGCGCGCTGGGCCGCCACGCAGACCAGCGACGCGGCCACGAAGGAGACCGGCCCGCGGGCGAACAGCAGCCCGACGCTGCCGACCGCCGCGGTCGCGTTGCCGGCCACGACGACCGCGGTGGCACCGAACCGGTCCACCGCGCTGCCGGCGACCGCGCCCGCGGCGAGGCCGAGCGCGCTCGCCAGCGAGGCGGCCAGGCCCGTCGTGGTCAGCGAGAGCCCGACCACGACATGCCCGTAGAGCAGCACGAACGGGCCGAACAGCCCGCTGCCCAGGGCGTCGATGACCATCGCCGCGACGACCAGGCCCGGCCGGCTCCGGACGGCCGGCGGGGACGAACTCATAGGGTGGAGCCTATATAGCGTCAAAGCTATGGGCAAGGTAGTCTGGCGCGGTGAGTCCCGATGCCGACGTCGTACGCCTGCGGGCGCTGGCGCACCCCATCCGGCTTGGCATGCTGCGGCAGCTCGCCCGCGAGCCGGAGGTCTGCGCCTGCGACCTCGGCGGGGCCTTCGCGGTGAGCCAGCCGACGGTCTCCGAGCACCTCCGGGTGCTGCGCGAGGCCGGCCTGGTGCGCACCCGCCGGCAGGGCAACCAGATCTGCTACGCGGCGGAGCCGGCGGCCATCGAGGCGGTGGCCGACCTGGTGGCCACCCTCCGCCCCGACACCGCCGGCTCCGCCGGCCCGACCAACACCGCCGGCACCGCCGGGTCCGGCGTCAGCTCGTCTCGCCGGCCAGGCTGAACGACCGCAGCCGGTTCACCGCCAGCACGGTGGCGCCCACCGTGAACAGCGCCAGCATCACCACCGAGACCGCCATCGACACCTCGCCGGTCAGCACGGCACTCGGCGAGAACCGGTCGGCCAGCGTGACGACGTACTGCTGGATCGACAGCACCCGGGTGCCGGAGACGAAGTTGCCCAGCAGTCCCTCCCAGACCAGCACGTAGACGAGGCCGAGCAGCACCGGGCGGCGGGTCACCAGGCTGAGCGCCACGAACAGCGCCGAGTACGCCACCGCCCCGATCGCGCTGGCCGCCGCGAGCCCGAGGCCGAACCGCACCGAACCGGTGAGCACGCCGCCGACGTACATCGGGATCGCCACCGTGATCGCCGTGACGCCGATGGCCACGAGCAGCTTGGTGAACACGATCTCGCGCCGCGGCAGCGGCGTGGTGAGGACGTGCATGAGCGTGCCGTCGTCGATCTCGGACCCGAGCACGCCGGTGCCGACGATCAGGGCGATCACCGGCAGCATCACGACCAGGCCGAGGCCGAGGAGCACGGCCTGGCCCCACATGTCGGGGTCGACGCCCTGCCACCGGCACACGGCGGCCAGGGTCACGAGCAGCACGGGCAGGGGGAAGAGCAACAGGAACCGGCGCCGCCCGAACAGGCCCCGGGCGGTCATCCAAGCGATCGTTCCATTCACAGCGATCACGCTTCCACGAGGTAGGAGAAGACGCTCTCCAGGGATTCGTCGGAGGGCAGCAGGCGCCGTACGCGGATGCCCTCGGAGAGGGCGATCTTCGGCAGGGCACGGGTGAAGCTGCCGTAGTCGCCGGCGCGCACGGTCAGCCCGGTGCGGTCCAGTTCGACGCCCGCGACGGACTCCTGGCCCATCAGCGCCACGGCCAGCCGCCGGTCGTCGCTGGACTGCACCGCGAAGACGTGCGGCCGGTGGGTCATCAGCCGGCGGATCGTGCGGTAGTCCCCCGACGCGGCCAGCCGGCCGGCGACGATCACCTGCACCGTGCCGGAGACCTGCTCGACCTCCTCCAGGATGTGCGAGGAGAACAGGATCGTGCGCCCCGCGTCGCCCAGCGAGTCCAGCAGCTGCATCATGTGCAGCCGCTGGCGCGGGTCCATGCCGTTGAACGGCTCGTCCAGCCGCAGCACGTCCGGCTCGTGCACCAGCGCCGCGGCGACCCGCGTGCGCTGCCGCATGCCCTTGGAGTACGTCCCGATCCGCCGGTCCTGCGCGTCGGTCATCTCCACCAGCTCCAGGGCCCGCCGCGCGGCGGCCGCCGGGTCCGGCAGGCGGTGCAGCTTCGCGGCGGCGCGCACGAACTCGTACGCCGTCAGGAAGCTGTGCACGGCCTCGCGCTCGCTGACCAGGCCGAGGTGCTGGTAGACCGCCGGGTTGCGCCAGGTCGGCGCGCCGGAGACGGTGACCGACCCCTTCGACGGGGCCAGGAAGCCGGCCATCATGTGCAGCAGCGTCGACTTGCCGGCGCCGTTCGGCCCGAGCAGCCCGGTGACCCCCGGCCGCAGCGTCATCGTCACGTCGTTGACGGCCACCACGTTGCCGTACCAGCGCGACACGTTCGTCAGCTCGATCACTTCGCCACCCTCCGGTACCGGGCCAGCAGCAGGGCGACGCAGGCCGCCACGAGCAGGACCACCGTCAACCCGAACAGCCAGCCGAAGCCGCCGATGTCCATGTCCCCGCCGTCGCCCTCGGTCATCAACTGGTCCCGGAACAGCCACACCCCGGTCCCCTGCACGATCGTCGCCGGGCTGGCCAGGCCGGCGAGCTGGTTGGCCGTCGTGGACGGCAGCACGCTCAGGGTGGCCACGATGGGAGCCGTCATCAGGAACACCGCCACCACGCCGCCGGCCGCGAACGCCCGCTTGCCGGTCAGCGACGCGATCACCAGGGCTACGCTCGCGTACATCACCGCCCAGAGCCCGGCGTACGCGACCCCGGGCGCGAAGTCGGTGAACTCCCGCCACACCCCGGACAGGCCGTCGCCGGTGTCGAACGCCGCCCCGATGAACATGATCAGTTGCGGGCCGGCCAGCAGCAGGAAGACCGCGGTGGCCAGCGCGGCGAGCTTGGCCAGCGCGTAGTCGCCGCGCCGCAGCGGCCGGGAGAAGTACAGCGGCAGCACCCCGGAGCCCAGGTCCCGGGACACCAGCTCGGGCGCCGCCACCGCGACGAAGAAGATCGTCAGGAAGCTCATCGCGTCGGCGAACTGGACGTACGTCACGATCACCTGGTCGATCTGCGCCCGGACGGCGGTGAAGACGACCGCGGCGACCACCACGACGCCGATCACGAACCACGGGAAGAGCTTGGCCTTGACGCTGCGGCCGAGGCCGAACGCGGTGCGCAGGGCGTGCGAGTAGAGCGAGCCGAAGACGTACCCGCGCCCGAGCCGCGGCCCGGTGTACCGCTGGTAGCCGATGTCGTGGATGACGCTCCCCGCGCCGACGGCCTCAGACATGCGCCACCTCCCGGGTGGAGAAGAGCTCCGCCACGCGGTGGCGGCGCTGGTCGAGGCGGTGCAGCGGAAGGTCCAGGTCCGCGACCGCGGTGAGGATCCGGTCGTACGTGTCGGCGGCGGCCAGCACGACCAGCAGCTGGCGGCCGTCCACGGTCACGCCCAGCCCCTGCTCGCGCAGGCGGGCCGCCAGCGCGTCGGTGCCCTCGCTGACCTCGACGGCGAGCACGTCGGTGACGGTGGTCATCTCCGTCAGGTCCGCCGAGCGCAGCAGCTTGCCGCCGTCGATCGCGACGAGCGCGTCGCAGATCCGCTCCACCTCGCCGAGGAGGTGGGAGCAGACGACGACCGAGATGCCGAACTCCGCCCCGATCCGGGCGATGAGCGCCAGCATGGCGTCGCGGCCGGCCGGGTCCAGGCCGTTGGTCGGCTCGTCGAGCAGGAGCAGGTCCGGGTCGTGCACCAGCGCCTGGGCGAGCTTGACCCGCTGCTTCATGCCGGTCGAGTAGCCGCCGACCTGCCGGTACCGCTCCTCGTAGAGACCCACGTGGCGCAGCGCCTCGGAGGCCCGCTCGCGGGCGGCGGTGCGGGGCAGGCCGCTGAGCCGGCCGAGGTGGGTCACGAACTCGGCGGCCGACAGGTCGGGCGGCAGGCAGTCGTGCTCGGGCATGTAACCCACCCGGGCGCGCACGGCGGCGCTGTCCACGGTCGGGTCGAGCCCGAGTACGCGCACCTGGCCGCTCGTCGGCGGCAGCAGGCCCAGCAGGATCTTGATCAGGGTGGACTTGCCCGCGCCGTTGGCGCCGACCAGCCCCACGATGCCGGGCCGCACGCTGACGGTCAGGTCATCCAGCGCGGTCACCCGGTCGGTGTAGCGCTTCGTCAGCGACTGGGTCTCGATGAGTGTCACGCGGCACAGCGTACGAAGGCCGGCCTCATCCCCGCGTCAGGCGCGACCCTGGCCCTCCCCTGATCCCGACCCCTACGCCCGCGGCGCCCGGTCAGCCGGTGCGGGGGAAGACCCGGCGGACCGCCACATCGAAGATCGGCAAGCGGCCCAGTTGCCGGTACGCGGTCAGCGCCTCGGGCGTGGTGTCGACCCGCGAGTCCCAGCCCTTCTGGTTCTTCGGGGTGTCGAAGTGGACGAGCGCCTTCACCCGCGGGAAGCGGGCGATCTGCGTGCCCACGCTGCGGTAGAAGCGCGCCTTGTGCGCGGGGTTGCGCTTGGAGTGCCACACGCCCCACTCCGCCACCATCAGCGGCTTGGCCGGGTAGCGGCGCTCCGCCCACGCGTAGAAGCCGGGCCACTGCCCCCGGCCGCCCGCCCGCCGGTTCATCAGCTCGGCGAAGTCGCCGTGCCCGTAGCCCGGCTCGCTGTAGGCGTACGTGTCGAAACCGACCCAGTCCACCACGTCGTCGCCGGGGTACATCTCGGTGAACCACGGCCGGCTGGTCAGCGGGGCGTACGCCATGTGCACCAGCACCGTCACGATGTTGTCCACCCCGCCGGCCCGCAGCCGGCGCACGACGTGCCGGAACATGGCCGCGTAGTCGCGCGCCGTGTAGCCGGAGCCGGCCTTGGCCCGCACGTCGTCCTCCGGCTCGTGGTGCACGGTGAAGAAGAACTTCTCCGGGTACGTCGTGCGGATGTGTGCGGCCAGCCGGTCCAGAAACCGGTCCGTGGCCTTGTCGCCGCGGGCGATCTCCGCCCAGGTCGCGCCGGCCGGCTTCCAGTTGAGGAAGAGGATCCGCGGCCGGCCGCGCTCGCGGGCCAGCGCCCTCTCCTCGGCCGTCGGGAAGACGCCGTTGGCGCCCCGGTGGTAGGCGTGGAAGACCGCCTGCGTACGACCGGTCTTCTTCTCGAACTCCCGCAGCGCGACCTCGCCGCGCCGTTCGGTGTGCGCGCCCGGCGCGCCGCCCCAGAGCACGCCGCAGGTGGGCACCCGCTTGGCGCCGACGGTGCACGGCCCGGTGGGCGGGCGCGGCGG
>DASQDS010000761.1:0-2955 GCA_035634075.1 Pilimelia sp.
CGGGCCGCTCGTGCGGCGCCGCGGCGCTGGGCGCCCCCGGGGGTGCCGGTGCCACCCCCGGCAGCCATCCGCCGATCCGGAGTGCCGGCGGGTCGTCGTCGACCCGTGCCATCTGCCTGAGTCTCCTCACCCCGCGCCGACTCGCCGCGGCTCGCCGCTGCCCGAGGGTAGTGGTTGCCCCGTGGCGGCGCGACCCGGCGGGCATGCCACTCTGTCAGCTGACCGCGACAGCGCGTACTCGCGGGGCGTCGGCCGCCGCCGCGAATGCCGGCTACAGAGCGCCGCGTCCGCTTCGGGTTGCCCGCCGGGAGCCGGCCGGGTGCCCCGCGGGAAGGCTCTGGGTGCCGTTCGGTTACCCCCCTATCCACCCGCCCGATCGCTGCCTAGCGTCTGTGCCATGACCAGCGAATACACCACCGCAGCCCCGACCGGTACCACCGAGCGCGCTGCCCTGGTGCTCGACGACCTGATGGCCCGCGTGGGCGTCGACGGCCTCACCGTCGCCTTCGCGCACCCCGGCCTGATGGCCGCCGTCGACCAGCACGCCGCCGCCATTCGGGAGGCCCTGCGCGCCGCCGGCCGCCGGGTCGACGCCGAGGCCGTCGCCGGGTACGCCACCTCGGTCACCGCCGCCGCGCACCGGATGGGCCGCTTCATGCCGGAGCCGGGCGAGGCCGACCTGCCGGGCCTGGACTGGCTGCGCGCCGAGTGGCACCTGCTGCGCCTGCTGGCCGCGTGCGCGATCGCCGAGGACGCCGGCTGGCTGTGACCCGCCGGGGGTTCCCGCCGGCGGATGCCTGAGCCGGGCCGGTCGGGGTAACAGAGTCCAGCATGAGCCCCGAACCGCGGCCCGGCGGCGACCAGGCCGTCCTTGACGACAGCCAGCACGACGAGGCAAAGCACGACGAGGCAAGGCCCGACGTGGCAAGGCCCGACGAATCCGAGCGCGACCAGCCGACCGACGTGAACGGGTCCGACGCGGTCCTGGACGACCTGGGCGAGTACCGCGTCCGGGACGACGATGACGACGATCCCACGCTGCTCGACGCGGCCGGTCAGCCGGTCGACACCTGGCGCGAGGACTACCCGTACGACGAGCGGCTGGCCCGGCCCGATTACGACCGCACCAAGCGCATGCTCCAGGTGGAGCTGCTCAAGCTCCAGAACTGGTGCAAGGACACCGGCGAACGGGTGGTGATCCTGTTCGAGGGGCGCGACGCCGCCGGCAAGGGCGGCACGATCAAGCGGTTCATGGAGCACCTCAACCCCCGGGGCGCCCGCGTCGTGGCGATGGAGAAGCCCAGCGAACGCGAGAGCACGCAGTGGTACTTCCAGCGCTACATCGCCCACCTGCCGGCCGCCGGCGAGATCGTGCTCTTCGACCGGTCCTGGTACAACCGCGCCGGCGTCGAGCGGGTGATGGGCTTCTGCACCCGGGTGGAGTACCTCGAGTTCATGCGGCAGGCGCCGGACCTGGAGCGGATGCTCGTCCGGTCCGGCATCCGGCTCGTCAAGTTCTGGTTCTCGGTGACCCAGGGCGAGCAGCGGACCCGCTTCGCCATCCGCCAGGTCGACCCCGTACGCCAGTGGAAGCTTTCGCCGATGGACATCGCGTCGCTGGACAAGTGGGGCGACTACACCGAGGCCAAAGAGGCGATGTTCTTCTACACCGACACCGCCGACGCCCCCTGGACGGTCGTCAAGAGCAACGACAAGAAGCGCGCCCGGGTGGAGGCGATGCGGCACGTGCTGCACCGCTTCAACTACGAGGGCAAGGACGTGGACGTGGTGGGCACCCCGGACCCGCTCATCATCGGCCCGGTGTCGCTGGCGGTGGAGGGCACCGAGATGTCACCGCGCGTCTTCCCCCGGCTCTGACGCGCCGGGCTCCGGCACGCACACGGTGATCGCGCCCGGGACGACGCGGGCCTTCAGTTTCCGCGCCGGCTCCCGGGCGCCGCCGTCCAGCTCGTACATCATCGGCGCGTCCAGGTCGACCCGGATCTTCTTCGCCCGGGTCATCCGGACGAACGGGGAGCGGTCGGACCGGCCGAGGGCCAGCCGGCCCAGGGCCCGTGCCCACTGGCCGGCGCCTTCGGCCGTGGTCACCCCGACGTCCAGCCAGCCGTCGTCCGGCCGGGCGTCGTCGAACGCGCGGATCCCGCCCTGGATCCGGCCCACGTTGCCCAGCAGGACGCAGCTCGCGTCGCCGTCGAACCACGGCGTGCCGTCCACCCGGATCTTCGCCCGGACGGGTCGGTCGTCGACGTGCCGCAGCCCGGTCCACACGTACGCCAGCCGGCCGATGCGGTCCTTCAGGTCGCGGTCCGCCTCGGCGATCATCTCTCCGTCGAACCCGGCCCCGGCCATGACCGCGAAGTGCTCACCGTTCAGCCGGCCCAGGTCCAGCCGCCGGCGCGCGCCGTGCAGGCCGATCCGGACGGCCTCGGCCAGATCCGCAGGGATGCCCAGGTTGGCGGCGAACAGGTTGGCGGTGCCGGCCGGCACGATCGCCACCGGCGTGTTCGACCCGGCCAGCGCGTCGACGCACCGCTGGACCATCCCGTCGCCGCCCCACACGAAGACCAGCTCCGCGCCCTCCTTCACCGCCCGCCGGGCGCGCTTGGGGGCCTTGCGGCTCTTCGGCACCTCGTACCACAGCAGCTCCTCGACGCCGCCGGCGGTGATCTGCCGGCGCAGTTCGTCCAGGCCGCCGCCGAGGGTCTTCCGGCGGTGCGCCACGACGGCGACGCGCGTGACGCGGGTCCCGGCCGGGGCGGGCGGGGGCGAGGTTTCGGAGGTCGTGGTCATGCGCGGCGTCATACCCGCGCCGTGCGCCGGGTAAGCCCGGCCCGCGCCGCCCTGCCGGGTAAGCCCGGCCCGCGCCGCCCTGCCGGGTAAGCCCGGCCCGCGCCGCCCTGCCGGGTAAGCCCGGCCCGCGCCGCCCTGCCGGGT
>DASQDS010000762.1:0-5477 GCA_035634075.1 Pilimelia sp.
CGCCGTCGCGGCGTACGCGATGTGGTGGCCGAAGAAGCCGCGCCGCGAGCCGGTGTGGATCGCGGTGGACCGGGTCTACGGCGCGCTGCCCGACGACCGTACCCTCGTGGCGCAGCAACCGCGCACGGACCGGGACGGGCCGTGCCTGGTCCTGCTCGACGCGACCGCCGCCCTGACGGTCCGGCAACGGGCGTGCGGCCTGCCGCTGGCCGATCCGGCGGCCGGCTGGCTGTCGCCCAACGGGCGGTGGCTGGTCGTCGGCGACGCCGCCGGGGACGGGCTGCTCGTCGACGTGCCGGTGGCCTTCGACGACGCGGACGACGACGACGCCACCGGCGAAGGGCCCGCCTCGGCCGGTCCCAAGGCGAAAAGCCCCTGGCAGGTCACCGCCAGCGCGCCCGCCGCGATCGACGGGTGGCGCCGGCTTCCGGCCGGCGCGTCGCCGTCCGGTGAGGCGGTCTGGGCCGACCAGGACACGGCGGTGTACGGCGTGGCGGGCACGCTGGTGCGGCTCCGCCTGGACAGGCTGGCCGCGGGTCAGCTGCGCGCGGTCGACCGGATCACGGTGCCGACCGACGACAAGCAGGCGGTCCTGCCGGTGGCGCGGCCACGCCCCTGAGCCCCGGCCCGCCGGTAGCGTCACCGCCCATGCGGATCGACCTGCACGCGCACTCCACCGCCAGCGACGGCACCTGCACGCCGGCGGAGCTCGTGACGGCCGCGGCGGACGCCGGCCTGCACGTGCTGGCGATCACCGACCACGACACGACGGCCGGCTGGGCGGCGGCCGCCGCGGCCCTGCCCGCCGGGCTGGCGCTGGTCCGGGGCGCGGAGCTGTCCTGCCGGTGGTCCGGGGTGGAGCCGGCCGTCCCTCTGCACCTGCTGGCGTACCTCTTCGACCCGGCGGAGGCGGCCCTGGCGGCCGAGCTGGCGCGGGTCCGCGCGGCGCGGGAGCGGCGCGGTGAGCGGATCGTCGCCGCGCTGGTCGCCGACGGCGTGGACATCAGCTGGGACGAGGTGCAGGGGTACGCGGCCGGCGGCTCCATCGGCCGTCCGCACGTCGCGCAGGCGCTGATCCGCGCCGGGCTGGTCGGCACCACATCGGAGGCGTTCGCGCCGCGGTGGCTGGGGGAGCGCTACCGGCTGCCGAAGGAGGACCTGGACGTGTTCGCCGCGGTGCGGCTGGTGCGCGCCGCCGGCGGGGTGCCCGTCTTCGCACACCCCCGGGCCACCCGGCGCGGCCGCACGGTCCCCGACGAGCTGATCGCCGAGCTGGCCGGTGCCGGGCTGGCCGGCCTGGAGGCCGACCACGAGGACCATTCGCCGGCGGAACGGGCCCACGTGCGCGGCCTGGCCACGGAGCTCGGCCTGCTGGTCACGGGCTCGTCCGACTTCCACGGCACGCACAAGACCGTCCGGCTGGGGGCGCACACCACCGGGCGGGCGGCCTACGAGGCCATCGCGGCGGCCGGTGCGGTGCCGGTGCTGCACGGCTGAGCCCGGCGTGTCGACACGCCGTAGGCGGGCGCCGGCCCGCAATGGTGTACGGCGTGGACTGGACCCTTTTCGGCGAGGCGTTCGTGACGCTCCTCGTCATCGTGGACCCGCCGGGGATGGTGCCGATCTTCGTGGCGCTGACCGGGCCCATGGCGGCGCGCGACCGGCACCGCGCGGCCTGGCAGGCGGTCGCCCTCGCGCTGGGCGTGATCGTGGTGTTCGCCGTGGCCGGCCAGACGATCCTGGACTACCTGCACGTCGACCTGCCGGCCCTGCAGGCTGCCGGTGGCCTGCTGCTCATGCTGGTGGCGCTCGAGCTGCTGACCGGGCGCACGGACAGCCCGGAGCGGCAGGCGACGTCCAACGTGGCGTTGGTGCCGCTGGGTACCCCGCTGCTCGCCGGGCCGGGCGCGATCGTCGCCACGATGCTGTTCGTGCAGGGCGCCGACGGCGGCGGCGACTATGCCGCCATCGCCGGGGCGATCGTCGCGGTGATGGTCGCGGTGTGGCTCACCCTGCACTTCTCCGGTTTGCTTGTACGGGTGCTGCGGCCGGGCGGCATCGAGGTGCTCACCCGGATCGCCGGCCTGCTGCTGGCGGCGATCGCGGTGCAGCTGGTGGCCGACGCGATCGCCGCGTTCGTCGCCGCGTACCCGGCCGGTTGACCGTGAGCGCCGAACTGTCACACCGCGATGGGAGGATTACCGCGTGCGCCGACCAGCCGCCGCGGGGAGCCCCCGGCCCGCCGACAGCCCCACCCGACGCGAGCCCGCCCGACGCCAGCCCGCCCGACGCGAGCCGGCCCGGCCGGCGGGCGGCGTGCCCGAGCAGCTCGGCTTCGCGGGGATGCCCGAGCGGCTGTTCGTCTGCACCCCCAGCAAGCTGGGGACGTACACGGACTGCCCGCGGCGGTACCGACTGGCCTACGTGGACCGGCCGGCGCCGCCGAAGGGGCCGCCGTGGGCGCACAACTCCCTTGGCGCCAGCGTGCACACCGCCCTGCGGCACTGGTTCGACCTGCCGGCGGCCCGCCGCGGCCCGCAGGCCCTGCCGACGCTGCTCAAGGCGACCTGGGTGGCGGAGGGCTACCGGGACGTCGAGCAGGAACGCGCGGCGTTCCGGCGGGCGCTCGACTGGCTCGAGGCGTACGTGGCGGAGCTCGACCCGACGGTGGAGCCGGTGGGGGTGGAGCGGGTGGTGGCGGCGAAGACGGCGGTGCTGGCGTTCAACGGCCGGGCCGACCGGATCGACTCCCGGCCGGGCCCCGCGGGTGCCGAGCTGGTCATCGTGGATTACAAGACCGGCCGCTCCCAGCCCGGGGCGGACGACGCGCGCGGCTCGGCGGCGCTGGCCCTGTACGCGTACGCGGCGCAAAAGGTCTTTCATCAGCCGTGCCGGCGGGTGGAGCTGCACCACCTGCCCACCGGGACGGTCGCGGCGCACGAGCACTCGGACGAGTCGATCGCGCGCCAGGTGCGGCGGGCGGAAGAGACGGCCGGCGACATCCTCGCCGCCGAGCGCGCGGTCGCCGCGGGCGGCGATCCGGACGTGGCGTTCCCCACCGCGCCGGGGACTCTGTGCCAATGGTGCGACTATCGGCGGCAGTGCCCGGCCGGCGTCGGGGCGCCCCTGCGGGAGCCGTGGGCGGGCGTCGAGCGGCCCTGACCGGCAGCGCGGCGGGTGCGCTACGCGGCGAGGGCGCCGACCGGCCGGTGCGCGGCGGCCCGCCGCATCGCATCGGAGTAGAACGGGCTCTCGTAGAGCCGCCGGGGGATCGCGGCGAGCACGGTGCGCAGAGCCCGGACGGACAGCGAGGCCGTCAGGTCGGTCGCGGTCAGCCCGGGCAGGCCGTACATGCGGCGGGCCCAGGCCGGCATGAGCGCGAAGGAGGTGGCCGCCACCCCGCCGTACGCGAGCCTGGCGGGCGTCAGCCCGAGGCCCCACGGCATCGGCGGTGCGGCCAGGAAGAGCATCGTCTCGGCGGCGTCCCGGGTCATCACCAGTTCCGGCCGCACCTCGTCGTAGTACGCCGCCACCTCGGTGGCGGTGCCCGGCACGGTGGCCGGGTCCAGGCCGACGAGGGCGGCGGCGCGCCGCTGCTCCGTGTAGTAGGCGTCGACGTCCGCGTCGGTCAGTGCCATCCCGGCGCGCCGGGCGGTGGAGACGAACGACTCCACCTCCGCCACGTGCACCCAGAGCAGCAGGTCGGGGCGGTCGAGGCGGAACTCGGCACCGGTCCGCGGGTCCGTCGCGCGCAGCCGGGCGTGCAGCTTGCGGATCCGCCGGCCGGCGGCCTCGGCGTCCGCCGTCGTGCCGTAGAGGGTGGTGCCCAGGTACATCGAGGTGCGCACCAGCCTGCCCCACGGATCCCGCCGGTAGGTGGAATTCTGGGCCACGCCCGCCAGCGCCAGGGGGTGCAGCGACTGGAGGAACAGCGACCGCAGGCCGGCGAGGAGGAGAATGGGCTCCCGGTGCACCCGCCAGGTCACCGAGTCGGGCCCGAACAGGCCGACGTCATCAGCGTCATCCACCCACCAAGCGTGCCACGCCCGCCGCCGCACGTCCCGCGCCGCCGGCCCGGCCGATCCCGGTCAGGCGGTGTCCGCCCCGCGGCGCCGCCGGCAGTCGGGGCACAGCCCCCAGAAGGTGACCTCGGCCTCGTCGATGTGGAAGCCGTGCCCGGGCGGCGGGTCCAGGCACGGCGCGTGGTCGATGGCGCAGTCCACGTCGGCGACGTGCCCGCAGGCCCGGCACACCAGGTGGTGGTGGTTGTCGCCGGCCCGCGCCTCGAAGCGGGCCGGGCTGCCCGCCGGCTCCACCCGCCGCGCGAGGCCGGCCCTCGCCAGCGCGCCGAGCACGTCGTACACCGCCTGGGTCGACACCGATTCGAGCCGGTCCCGGACCCGATGGGCGATCTTGTCGACTTCCAGGTGACCGCCGTCGGACAGGACCTCCAGTACGGCGAGGCGCGGCTTCGTCACCCGGAGACCGCGCGCCCTGAGTTGTTCCTCGGCAGTCACCGGTCCATAACAGCACGCGACCGGATACCGCTCAAGACATGTGTGGCGGACACAATACGGAACCGCGGTGAACCGGTACGCCTTACCAGACGTGTGCACCGAATGACGGCACGGCCTGGGATCATGCTGTCCGGGGTACTTTTCTCGGTCGAGGAGGCGTCGGTGTTCGACGAAGTCTTTGGTGTTCCCGCGCATCCGCTCATCGTGCACGCGGCCGTGGTCTTCGTGCCGCTGCTGTGCGCGCTGGCGGTCGCGTACGCGGTGCTCCCGCGATTCCGCGCACAGGTGGGCTGGCTGGCCGCGCTCCTTGCGGTCGGGGCACCGATCGCGGCGTGGTTCGGCACGCTGTCCGGCGAGGCGCTCGTGGAGCGGCTCTACCAGCAGGAGGTGCCGCCCAGCGTCGTCGCGCACGAGGAATTCGGCGACGCCACCCTGTACGCCAGCCTGCCCCTGGGGCTGGTCACCCTCGCGCTGGTCTTCCTGACCGGTACCCGCGCCGGCCAGGCCCGCCGGCTGCCACCGTGGATCGGCCTGGCCCTCTCCGGCCTCACGGTGGTGCTGGCCGCCGTGGCCGCCTACTACGTCGTACGCACCGGCCACTCCGGCGCCACGGCCGTCTGGGGTTCCTGACCCGACCTACCCGCGGCGGGCCGGTCACAGCAGGGCGCGGGAGCAGAGCAGGCACACCAGTACCAGGCAGACGGCGCCGGCGATCATCCCGACGCCGAAGGTCAGGGTGCGGGCCCCCCGTTCGGCGGCGTCGAGCCCGGCGAGATCCTGCGCCGGCAACTCCCGCGCCGGCGACGGCTGGACGACCATCGGCGGGCGCCAGCCTGCCTGCGGGGGCAGCGTCGGTGGCGGCCCGGGGTACGCGGGGGACTCCGCGTACCCCGGCTGTGGCGCGGGGCCGGGCGGCTGAAGCGTCGACGGGCCGGGGCCCTCTGATCGACCGCCGCCGGC
>DASQDS010000763.1:0-2457 GCA_035634075.1 Pilimelia sp.
CCGGCCCCCGCGCCAGCTCCCACCGGGGCGGACCGGGCGGCGGTGCTGTGCAAGCCGCCGGTGCGCAAGCTGGCCCGGGACCTCGGCGTGGACCTGCGCCTGCTCACCGGCACCGGGCCCCTCGGCTCCATCACCCGCGACGACGTCGCGCTCGCCGCCGCCGGCGGCGCCGGGTCGCCACCGACAGCGCCACCGACAGCGCCACCGACAGCGCCGCCGACAGCGCCGCCGACAGCGCCGCCGGCCTTCGGCCCGGACCGGGAGCGCCGGGTGCCGGTGAAGGGGGTCCGCAAGCTCACCGCGGCCAACATGGTGGCCTCCGCGTTCACCGCACCGCACGTCACCGAATTCCTCACGGTGGACGTCACCCGGGCGATGCGGGCCCTGGACAGGCTGCGTGCCCGCCCGGAGTGGCGGGACGCGCGGGTCTCGCCCCTGCTGCTGGCCGCCAAGGGGGTGCTGCTCGCCCTCCGCCGGTATCCGCAGGTGAATTCCACCTGGGCGGGGGACGAGATCATCGTCAAGGAGTACGTCAACCTGGGCATCGCCGCCGCCACCGAACGAGGGCTGGTCGTCCCCAACGTCAAGGACGCCGGGCGGCTCTCGCTGCGCGAGCTGGCCGACGCGCTGACCGCCCTCAGCCAGACCGCCAAGGCCGGCCGCACGCCACCGGCCGACATGGTCGGCGGGACGTTCACGATCACGAACGTGGGCGTGTTCGGGGTCGACACCGGCACACCGATCCTGCCGCCCGGGGAGTCCGCCATCCTGGCTCTGGGGGCCGTGCGCGAGCAGCCCTGGGCGCACAAGGGAAAGGTGCGGGTGCGCCGCGTCACAACGCTGGCGCTGTCCTTCGACCACCGGGTCATCGACGGCGAGCTGGGCTCGCTCTTCCTCCGCGACGTCGGGGACTTCCTCACCGATCCCGAGGCGGCGCTCCTCGCCTGGGGGTGAGCGACCGACGGCGGCCGGCGACCCGATGCGGGCACGCCGGCCGCGTTCGTTAGTCGACGGTTGAGCGCCTGAAGTACGGGGGCAGCCTTCGATTCTTAGGCGGGTGTCGCACCTCACCGTATATTCGTTGGCCCCGGGCTGCCGGGCGCGGTTCAATTGAGCCGTACCCAGGAACCGGCCACAACCGAATATCGAGGGAGTCAGGACATGAGCATGATCGGTCGATACCGCGAGCGGCGCGTAGCCGTCCGCCGCGCCCGCGCCATCGAGCGCGCGCTGCGCTCGGCCTCCCCCGCCGTGCGGGACGAGGTCCGGGCGATCGCGGCCCGGTACGAGGGCTGACCCCTCCTATCAGGGAGCGAGGCTGCCCGCAGCGGCCCAGAATGACTCACCCGGTCGGGTCCTCCCGGCCGGGTTCGTCGTCTTTCCCGACGGTTTGACTCCGGGATTCCTCCCCGACTCGGCGCCGGGTACGGTGGGCACGACGCCACGTCCCGGGGTGCCCGACGCGCCGAGCAGTTTCCGCCGCTCGACACGCGGGCAACACGGGCTGGGCGTCAGCTGCCCCGCCGGCCGACGGTGCACCGTTCGGGTGACGGGGTGGTCCGCACGGCCGGTCCCGCCGGCACCATCCGGCGCCGCCGGACCGGTGCGCGGACGGGGGCGGCACGGCCGACATGTGATGGAGGAGGGCCACATGACGTCCGACGGTCCGCACCGGGCCGGCGACGAGCCGGCCGACGGCACCCACCCACCCGCCCGCGGTGCCGCGGCGGTGTCGGGGGTTGGCGGCTTCGCCTACCAGAGCCACGGCCCCCGTCCGGACGACGCCTTCGCACCCACTCCCGCTCCGCCGGCGCCCGCCCCGGCCGTCCGGGCCCCTGCCGTCGCCGCCCCGGCCGTGCCGGGGGTGCCGAGCCACACCGGGCCGGGGATGCCGGACGCCGCGGGCTTCTTCGCCCCGCCCCGTCGCGATGAGCCGGTCGACGCGCCGGCGCAGCCGCCGCCGCCGCAGCTTCGGTTCCCGCCCGCCGACCCGTACCCGGTCGAGCCCCCGCGGCCCCCCGTCCGGTCCAACGGCTTCCCCCCGCCGGGCGAGCGCGCCCACCGGCCCAACGGCTTCCTACCGCCCGACCCGCCGGACTACCGGCCCGACGGCCTTCCCCCGGCGGGCCCCGCGGAGCGGCCGGGCCCGGCCTTTCCACCGCCCGACCAGGCAGGTCAGCCCGGCCCCGCGTTCCCGTCAGCGGGCCGGCAACAGGGACAGGCCGTCGCGCCGCCGGCCGAGCAGCCCTCGTACGCCGCCGAGGCCCCCTACCCGGCCGAGGCCCAGTACCCTGCCGAGGCCCAGTACCCGGCCGAACCTCAGTACCCGGCCGAACCTCAGTACCCGGCCGAGCCTTCGCGCCCGTCGGCGGCGGAGGCCTACGGCACCGCCGGGCGGGAGCCGCTGCCGAAGCGCACGCCGGCCGACCGGGCGGCGTTCCCGCCGCCGGCCGTCGG
>DASQDS010000764.1:0-12334 GCA_035634075.1 Pilimelia sp.
GGCCGGTGGCCTCGCCGCCGCGGCGGGGGTGCTGGCCTTCTGCGGCATCGGCGCCAAGGTGATCGGCCCGATCGACGGGCCGATGTCCGCCGGCGGGAGTTCCGCCGACCGGCCGGCGATCACCACGGAGAACGGCCCCGCAGGCAGCGACCTGACCGACCTGACCGTCCAGCAGCAGATCGCCAGCGGGGCGGATTACCGGCGGCAGACGCTGGCCCAGCGGGTGGCCCCCGCAGCGCCGTTCGCCGGGTCGTCGGTCGCGCCGGGCAACGGTGCCGGTCCGGGCGAGTCCGGCCAGGACAAGAACTCGGGCGGTGCGCCGGGGGCCCAGGCGGTCGCCGCGCCGGCGGCCCTGCGACCGCTCACCGAGCCCGTCGCGCTGGATCGGTGCCTCGGCGCGATCGGCACTGAGCACGGTCGGCAGGCCGTTTCCGTCGACCTCGTCGACTACGCCTCGTTCGAAGGCACCCCGGCCGTCATCGTCGTGTTCACCGACGTGAGCGGTGAGCGGTGGGGGTGGGTGGTCGGACCGGCCTGCGGTCGGGCCGACGCGGGCGCCGACTCGCGTTACCGTACGACGGTCGGCTGACCCGGCACCCCGACCGGAGTACGTGGGTGACGTCACCCACGGGCGCCGGCCGTGGGGAATTCCGGCTTCGTACGATGACGTTCTGGCCTGCGTGTGCCGTAACGGCGCACCACCACCGAGGGAGTCGGCAGTGCACGAGGTTCGCGATCTCATCATCATCGGTTCGGGACCGGCCGGCTACACCGCTGCTGTCTACGCGGCCCGGGCCAACCTGGCGCCGCTGGTCATCGAGGGTGTGCAGTCCGGTGGCGCGCTGATGACGACCACCGACGTGGAGAATTTCCCCGGCTTCCCGGACGGCATCATGGGCCCGGAGCTGATGGACGCCATGCGCAAGCAGGCGGAGCGGTTCGGCGCGGAGTTCGTCACCGACGACGTCACCGGCGTGGAGCTGACCGGCACCCCGGACGTGCCCGGCGCCGAGGCGCTGAAGACGGTGCACGTCGGCCAGACGTCGTACTTCGCCAAGGCGGTGATCCTGTCCACCGGATCGGCGTGGCGGCCGCTGGGCGTCCCGGGGGAGCAGGAGCTGCTCGGCCACGGGGTGTCCTCCTGCGCCACCTGCGACGGGTTCTTCTTCCGCGGCCAGGACATCGCCGTGGTGGGCGGCGGCGACTCCGCGATGGAGGAGGCCACGTTCCTGACCCGCTTCGCCGAGTCGGTCACCATCATCCACCGGCGCGACTCGTTCCGCGCCAGCAAGATCATGGCGGAGCGCGCGCTGGCGAACGAGAAGATCCGCGTCGAGTGGAACTCGGTTGTCGAGGAGATTCTCGGCGACGGCGGCAAGGTCGTCGGCGCCCGGCTCCGCAACATTGCGACCGGCGAGACCAAGGTCCTCGACGTGACCGGCGTGTTCGTGGCGATCGGCCACGACCCCCGCAGCGAGCTGCTCCGGGGCCAGGTCGACCTGGACGACGACGGTTACGTGCGGGTCCACGCGCCGGGCACCCGGACCAGCGTGCCGGGCGTCTTCGCCGCCGGTGACCTGGTCGACCACACGTACCGTCAGGCGATCACCGCGGCGGGGACGGGGTGCGCCGCGGCACTGGACGCCGAGCGGTTCATCGCGTCCCTGGGCGGCTGAGCCAGGCGGCCACGCCACCGCCCGCCCGCCGCACCACTGTTTCGTCAATCCGGGGCGCCCGGAGCCCCGCACCGGGGTCCGCCCGCCCCCACGACAGGAGGAAGACCCCGTGGGAAACACCAGAGCCGTCACCGACGCCAACTTCGCCGAGGACGTGTTGCGCTCCGACACCCCCGTCCTCGTGGACTTCTGGGCCGAGTGGTGCGTGCCGTGCCGCAAGGTCGAGCGGGTGCTCGAGGAGATCGCCGGCGAGATGGGGGACAAGGTCCGCATCGTCAAGCTCAACATCGACGAGAATCCGGAGACCGCGCGCACGTACCAGGTGATGTCGGTGCCGACGCTCACCATGTTCAAGGGCGGCCAGCCCGTCCAGTCGGTGGCCGGCGCCAAGCCGAAGGGCGACCTGGTCAGGCTGATCGAGTCCGCGTTCTGATCCGGCGCGGAGCACCACAGCGGCGGCATACCGCAGACCGAGGGCATATCGGGGCTCATCGCCCGGTGTGCCCTCGGTCGTTTCCGGTCCGGCGAGACGCGCCGCGACCGCGCCGTGACCCGGACGCCCGCCCGTCGCGATAGGCTCCACAGGATTTCGGGCACCTGAGGAGGTCGTTACGTGCGTCCCATCCGACGTGGCGAGCACGGGCCGGCGGTCGTCGAGATCCGGGCGATCCTGATCGGACTCGACCTGCTGACCGCGCCCCCGGCGGGCACCGACGACGGGACCTTCGACGACGCCACCGAACGCGCGGTGCGCGCGTTCCAGCAGGGTCGTGGGCTCACCGTCGACGGGGTGGTGAACGAGGAGACGTGGCGCGCGCTCGACGCCGCCCGCTGGCGCCTCGGGGCCCGGACGCTCTACCAGGCCGTTTCCGAGCCGCTCGTCGGCGAGGACGTGCGGGCGCTGCAGGAGCGGCTGCTGGAGATGGGGTACGACGTCGGCCGCGCCGACGGCGTGTACGGTCCCCGCACCGCCCGCGCGGTGGCCCAGTTCCAGCGGGAGGTCGGCCTTCCGCCGGACGGCGCCTGCGGCCCGCACACGATGGCCGCGCTGCGCCGCCTCGGCCGCAAGGTGGTCGGCGGGCGCCCCCAGTGGCTGCGCGAGGCGGAGCAGTTCCGCCAGTCCGGGCCGAATCTCGTCGGCAAGACCATTGTCGTGGACCCGGGGCACGGCGGTGACGACGCCGGAATCGTGGTGCCGGACGGCCCGCTGCGTTGGAGCGAGGCGGAGCTGGCCTTCGACCTGGCCACCCGGCTGGAGGGCCGGCTCGCGGCCGCCGGCATGCGGGTGCACCTGACCCGGGGCCCCGCCCAGTCCCCGCCGGACCGGGAACGCGCCCAGCTCGCCAACACACTCGGCGCCGACCTGCTGATCTCGCTGCACATCGACGGGCACGCCAACCCGGCGGCAGACGGCGTCGCGACGTTCCACTACGGCACCGCGAACGGCGTCACTTCGACAGTGGGGGAGCGACTCGCCGGGCTGGTACAGCGGGAGATCGTCGCCCGCACCGGCATGCGGAACTGCCACACCCACGCCAAGACGTGGGAGCTGCTCCGGCTCACCCGGATGCCGGCGGTCCGGGTCGACGCCGGCTATCTGACGTCGTCGCTGGACCGGGAACGGCTGGTCGACCCGCTGTTCCGGGACCGGGTCGTGGAGGCGGTCGTCGCGGCGGTGCAGCGCATGTACTTCCCGGTGGAGCAGGACGTGCCCACCGGGTCCATCGACGTCCGGAAGCTGCGCGCGGCGCTCGCCGCCGCGGACCGCTGACCCGCCGGCCGGCGGGCGCTGTTCACATCGTCGAGCGGGTCGCCGGGCGCACCGGCCGCAGGAGTGTCTCCGGGCTCATCGAGCCGAGCAGCTTCTCCAGCGCATACTCCACGTCCGACTTCCAGGACAGCGCCGTGCGCAGCTCCAGCCGCAGGCGCGGGTAGCGCGGGTGCGGGCGGACCGTCTTGAAGCCCACCGACAGGAAGAAGTCGGCCGGTGCGAGGCACGCCTCGGACTCGTCGTCGGACTCACCGAACTTCGCGTCGCCGAACGCCTCGATGGCCTTCACGCCACGCTTCGTCAGGTCTCGCGCGACGCCCTGCACCAGCATCCGGCCCAGCCCGCCGCCGGCGAAGGCCGTCACCACCTGAGCCGTCATCAGCAGCGCCGCGTCGGCGGACACCGGCGACGTGGGGAACGCCATGGACCGGGGGACGTACGCGGGCGGCGCGTACATCACGAAGCCGGCCGGCATCCCGTCGACGTACGCCAGCTTCCCGCAGGAGCCCCACTCCAGCAGGGTCTGGGAGACCCAGGCTTCCTTTTCCAGCCCGGTGTCGCCGGCGGCGCAGGCCCGCTGCGCCGCAACCGGGTCCAGCTCCCAGTACACACACTGCCGGCAGGGGCGCGGGAGGTCCTCGAGCGTGTCGAGGGTCAGGTTCACGAGGCGGCGGGACACCGGCGGACCCCCATCTGGTGACCGGACGACAGCCCGGCGTCGACTCCCGGGGCGGGGTCCGCTGACGCGACCCCGCCGGCTGACGCACCAATGTGCAGCTGCGACACGCGCCGCCTCCTTGCCCGCCTCGACCCGGGTGCTCCCCGGCTCGTTCCGGCTCCGCCTTCGCGCGTACGCGGCCGGCGGCTCCCCCGGTGGTAGATCGTACGCCGGAACTTCGCGTGCGGGGAGAGGTCGGGCAACCTGGCCCGCCATGTGGTCACGGGCCACTATTGGGAAGCGCCCCGGCTCGGGCAGCCACTACCATCGACCAACTACCGCTCGCCCGAGGGGGGCCGACGATGACCGGCACCACGCTTGACGACTACACCGACCGGTACGCGCGACGCGTCCGCGGCATGACGGCCTCGGAGATCCGGGCCCTCTTCGCCGTGGCCAGCCGCCCCGAGGTCGTGTCGCTGGCCGGGGGTGCCCCGTACATCGCCGCGCTGCCGCTCGACGCCGTCGGCGAGATGCTCGGCCGGCTGGCCGCCGAGCACGGCCCCACCACCCTGCAGTACGGCATCGGCCAGGGCACCCTGGAGCTCCGCGAGCGGATCTGCGAGGTCATGGCGCTGTCCGGGATCGACGCCGGCACCGGCGCCTCCCCGGAGGACGTGGTGGTCACCGTGGGCGGGCAGCAGGCTCTGGACCTGGTGGCCCGGCTCTTCCTCGATCCCGGTGACGTGGTGCTCGCCGAAGGGCCGACGTACGTGGGTGCGCTGGGCGTGTTCCAGGCCGCCCAGGCGCAGGTCGTACACGTCGAGATGGACGACGACGGGCTGATCCCCGAGGCGCTCGAACGAGCCATCGCCGAGGTCTCCCGGGCCGGGCGGCGGGCGAAGTTCCTCTACACCATCCCCACGTACCAGAACCCCACCGGCGTGACCCTCGCCGAGCATCGCCGCGACCGGGTGCTGGAAATCTGCGAGCGCGCCGGCCTGCTGGTGGTCGAGGACGACCCGTACGGCCAGCTCGGCTTCGACGGTGACGCCCCGCGACCCCTGCGGGCCCGCCGCCGCGACGGCGTCTTCTACGTGAGTACCTTCTCCAAGACCTTCGCTCCCGGGCTGCGGGTCGGCTGGATCCTGGCCCCCCACGCCGTGCGGGAGAAGCTGGTGATCGCCAGCGAGGCGCAGATCCTCTGCCCGAGCGCGTTCGCCCAGGCCGCCGTCTCCACCTACCTGGGGACCATGCCCTGGCGCGAGCAGCTGAAGACCTACCGGGAGGTCTACCGGGAGCGGCGCGACGCCCTGCTCGAAGCGCTCACCGACCTGATGCCGGCGGGGATGAGCTGGACCAGGCCGAGCGGCGGCCTGTTCGTGTGGGCCACCCTGCCCCCCGGGCTGCATTCCAAGGCGATGATGCCGCGGGCCATTCACGCCCGCGTGGCCTACGTACCCGGCACCGGCTTCTACGCCGACGGCGGCGGCACGGCGCATGTCCGGCTGAACTTCTCCTTCCCCCCACCGGAGCGCATCCGCGAGGGCGTCCGCCGGCTGGCCGGCGTCGTCGAGCAGGAGCTCGCCATGCGGCAGGTGTTCGGGCAGTTCGAGGCCACGGACCCCGGCCTGCGTCGGGCCCGGCCCGGCGCGGACGTGCCGGGCCCCGACTTGGCATGATTTCGGCCATGGGTACGGGTGAGTCGCGCGTTTGTGTCCTGGCCGGTGGGCTTTCCTACGAGCGCGACGTGTCGCTGCGGTCCGGCCGCCGGGTGCTGGACGCGCTCCGCTCGGCCGGTGTCGAGGCGGAGCTGCGCGACGCGGACGTCTCGCTGCTGCCGGCGCTGGCGACCGACCCGCCGGACGCCGTGGTCATCGCACTGCACGGGGCGACCGGCGAGGACGGGTCGCTGCGCGGCGTGCTGGACCTGTGCGGCGTGCCGTACGTGGGCTGCGACGCGCGCGCGTCCCGGCTCGCCTGGGACAAGCCGTCGGCCAAGGCGGTGCTACGCGAGCACGACATCCCCACCCCGGACTGGGTGGCCCTGCCCCATGACCGGTTCTCGGAACTCGGCGCCGTCGCGGTGCTCGACCGGATCGTCGAGCGCCTCGGCCTGCCGCTGATGGTGAAGCCCGCGCAGGGCGGCTCCGGCCTGGGCGCCTCGGTCGTCCGGGAGCCGGCCGCGTTGCCGCCGGCGATGGTCAGCTGCTTCTCGTACGACTCGACGGCGCTGGTGGAGCGCTACGTGTCCGGCATGGACGTGGCGGTCTCGATCGTGGACCTCGGCGACGGCCCGCAGGCGCTGCCGGCGGTGGAGATCGTCCCCCGTAACGGCCTGTACGACTATGCCGCCCGCTACACCGCCGGGCTGACCACGTGGCACGTCCCGGCGCGGCTGCCGGACGAGGTCGCCGGCCGGGTGGCCGACACCGCCCTCGCCGCGCACGCCGCGCTGGGTCTGCGGGACCTGTCCCGCGTGGACCTCATCCTCGACGACGAGGGTGCGGCGCACGTCCTGGAGGTCAACGTCTCACCGGGCATGACGGAGACGTCGCTCCTGCCGATGGCCGTCCAGGCTGCCGGCCTGGACCTCGGCAAACTCCTCGCCACCATGGTGCGGTTGGCCACGACCCGCGGGACGACCTGAGACCTGGGTCCGCGGCCCTGCCGTTTGGCGGCACCGGTCGTCTCCGGAGGGGTTGTGCGCGGCGCCTCAGACCGGCTGTGGGGTCTCCTTCGCCGGCGGTGACCGCCGGCGTCACCGCCCCCCCGGCGTAGCCGGGGTCCCGCCCGTCCCGCCAGCGCTGATTGACTGCCCCCCGTCGCGGGGCACGGGTATGTCCGTCGCGGCGGGGAGGCCGCCAGAGCGCCCTTCGCCGGTCGGCCGGTCGGCCCCACTGCCCGTCGCGGCCCCGCTGCCCGTCGCGCCCTCGCTGCCTTTCGCGCCCCCGCCGGCCCCGCGCTGCCCGTGGTCGTGCTCCGTCGCCTCGCCTGCCTTCACCGTCGCGGCGTTTCCGGGCGCGCCCGGCGCACCGTTGTCGCCCGTCGGCGGCGGCGCGCCCGGCCTCGCGGGCTGGGCATCGGCCGTCGTGGTGGCCGCCACGACCGCGGCGACCTCCGGCTCCACCGTCGACAGGTCCGGCAGCGTGCCGGCCGGCGGCATCTGGTCCAGTCGGGAGGGGGACTGCCAGTCGATGCGGGGCGGCGCGGCCAGCGACGTGCCGCCGAATTCCGCCAGCCAGGCGGCCACCAGCGCCAGGCTCTCCCGCCACTGCGCCTCCGGGATCGGCGGCAGGATGTCGTCCCACAGGGACAGGAACGTGCCGCGGAGCTGGAGGCGCCCGTAGGGTCGGGCGAGGAACCACATGTGCAGGTGCGCCGAGCCGTCGCCCCACCGATTCACGTGGACCCGGGCGACGCCGTCCAGCGACCGAATGGCCTTCTCCAGACGGACCGTCATGACGCCGAGCTCCGCCGCCAGAAGGTTGGGCAGGTCGCCGAGGTCCAGGTGCGAACGCGACTCCAGGATCAGCACCATCGGCAGGCCGCTCGGCTGCTCCATGGCTCGGACACGCCAGCGCTCGCTCACCCAGATGTACGCCTGGTCAGGCGCGCCGCACGCGACACAGTCGTTCGCGTCCTCGCCTTTGCGGGGCGGTTCCGTGGCTACCGGGTCCTGCACACTTTTAACCCGGAACTCGCCCTCGAATGGAAACGAAGGCCATTTGACGAAATCGGGCAACGAACCAGGCTCATGGGGCACAGGAAGACCTTAACGGGTTTGGCGCCGACTGTCGTTCCCCGATTTGGGCGGTGATCTTTGTACGGCATCGGGTCATCAGGGGGAGCGCCAGGGCGCTCGCTGCCGGCCACTGGGCACGGGCGCTCGCCCCTGGACGGCAAGCCGCTGTCCCCGGTGACCCCATCGGCTGAGCGTCCCCCGATGGCCTCCGCCGGCCGCCACACCGTCCTGACGAGCCCGCAGGCCGGCCCGGGAGCAAAGTTGTCCACAGGCCCGCAGGGTCTCCCACCCGCGGTTTCACGTGAAACGAGGCTTGCCTGTGGACAACCACTGTGGATGACGGATCAGCGACCGGCGGTGGTGACGCAACCCCGTGCCGGCCGCCGTCGGTAGGCATCCACCGGGGCGCGGCCGAGCGGCATGGCGCGGGAGTTGGCAGGGACGGGCGCGCCGTCGCGGGCGGTGCGCTTGGCGCCGTTGAGGTGCAAGCGTGCGAACTGCGGGCCGGTGCCGGCAATACGCGAATTCCATCACCGGAATGGCGAGGAATGGAACCGCTGCGGTGTGAGGCACCTGCATTCGTAGCGGTCCGGAATAGCCGGCCTGCCATCCGCCCCACCGAACCTGCCGTGGGCGTCGGATCGGCTGGAAGCGCTCTCTGTCGGCCTTCGGAAGGCCGGCCATGCGCCCGTCGTCGGCAGCCGGTTCGACTCCGCCGCGCCCCGAGGCTGCACCGTGAGCGTCGCGCCATGGCCGAGCAGGGAACTGCACGGGGCACCCCAGCACCGCCAGCACCGCCAGCGCCACCTTCGCCGGCAGATCGTCGGGCAGCACCGCCGCCGCCTGGGTCCGCTTAAGTGGAACCGCTGGCGCTCCCGGCGCTGCCGGCGTTGGGCTGATGTTCCACGTGAAACAGGCACAGGACCGGCTGCCGTGGGTTGGGGTGCGCACGACCCACCCGAACCGACGATCCGCAGGGCGGGCGAGCGCACCTCCGCCGCCGTGGCCCGTGAATCCACGCTCTAGTCGCTCGGCACCGCTCGGTACCGCTCGGCGGCGTCTCGGCGGCGTCTCGGCGGGGCCGATCCACAGCTGGGTACCGTTCGCCCGACGGTGCCGATCCACTCCCGCGCCGGCCCTCCGGGGAGGTCCAGCTAGGAAATCCAATGCGTCACACCCGCGGCGCCGTCGCGTGTCCGCGACGGCGGCGGGGGCCGTGGTTTGCGCTGGGCGGCTCTTGTTGCCCGCCGGTGCTTGCGCACCGGCTGGGCTACCGGTACGCCGCCGACCCATGACCCGTGACTACGTAACAGCGGTGACGGGACCTCTGGGGAGGGCACAGATCACGCGTGCGCGGATCTGGGGCCTGAAGGTTGGTTGATCGCCGGATGCCTCGACTACCGCTCGTCGAATGCCCCGGAGCGTCCCGACGGGCAAAGATGGGCATCCAGGGACAGCCGGCTCGGCGTCACTGTGTCCCGCGCTGTGTGCGGCGACAGGTCCCCAACCGCCAACCCGCGGACTCTGACGGATCGCACGTCCCCTTCGGATGACATCAGCGCCAGGTCCCTGGACCGCCGGGTGCGTCCGGAGGGTCTGCCGGCACGTATGCACCGGACTCGGTGGCGGGGGAGCGGCTCCTCAACGGCTGCCACGCTCCGACGCCCCGCCGTCGGAGCGGAAGTGCCTCCCGAGTAGGCATACTTCGTTCTGCCTAACCACAACAGGAACGATGGCCCTTAACAGCGTCGACGTTGGTGGAGAACCGCAGGGCAGCTCGGCGGCGGCGAGGGAACCCGCGGAACCCACCAGCAGCTGCGCCGCAGGGTAGAGCTGGGGTGACCTGATCGTTCGCGGCGGCGGTGCGGGCGCGTTGCCCGTCCGGCGCCGCGCCATGTTTCACGTGAAACGGGGCCGGAACGCCGGTGGCCGCCGACCCGAAAGCGGATCGGCGGCCACCGGACTGACTGTCGCCAGCCCTCACTCCCGGGGTGCGCGGCCTTCCACACCGATGATGCCGACGATCCGTTCCAGATCATCGACCGTGGCGAACTCGATCGTGATCTTGCCCTTGCTCCGGCCGATGTCCACCTTCACGCGGGTGTCGAACCGGTCCGACAGCCGGTCGGCCAGATCCGCCAGCGCAGGGGCGTGCGGCTTCGCCCGGCGCTTCGCCGCCTGCTTTTTCGCCGCCCCGTCCGCGAGGGCGAGGTTCACGAGCTCCTCCGTCGCCCGGACCGAGAGGCCCTCGGCCACGATCCGACGTGCCAGCTCCTCCTGCTGCGCCGAATCCTCCAGGCTCAGAAGGGCGCGGGCGTGCCCGGCGGAGAGAATGCCGGCCGCGACCCGGCGCTGGACCTGGGCTGGCAGGTTCAGCAGCCGGAGCGTGTTGGAGATTTGCGGCCGGCTGCGGCCGATCCGCCGGGCGAGCTCCTCGTGGGTCGCCCCGAACTCATCGAGGAGCTGCTGGTACGCGGCCGCCTCTTCCAGCGGGTTCAGGTTGGCGCGGTGGATGTTCTCCAGCAGCGCGTCCCGCAACATCGCGTCGTCCCGGGTGTCCCGGATGATGGCGGGGATGACGGTTCGGCCGACGGCCTGCGCGGCCCGCCAGCGCCGCTCGCCCATGACCAGCTCGTACCGGTCCGGAGCCACCTCGCGCACGACGATGGGCTGGAGGAAGCCGACCTGCTCGATGGAGGACTTCAACTCCTCCAGGGCGTCGTCGTCGAAGAACTGCCGCGGCTGGCGCGGGTTGGCGACGATCGCGTCCAGCGGCAACTCGGCGAAGCGCGCCCCGGGCACGGGTGCAAGCGCGGTGGCCGGCACGTCACCCGGCTCCCGGTCGGGCCCGGTCCCCTGCTCCGCCCGCGTCTCCCGATCCGAGTCGCTACGGCCGGTTGGCGCCGGCGCCTCCTCAGGCAGACCCGCGTCGTCGGCCGCGACAGGCTCGGGAGCGGGCTCCCACTCGACTGCACCGTCGGTCGACTCCGCCGAGCGCGCGGGCCCGGCCGGGCCTGCCGGGTCCGGCGGCGATCCCGGGTCGGGCGGCGGTGCGTGGTCGACGCGCGGCGCGGGTGTGGGCGCCGGCTCGGCCGGTGGATCGCTTGCGATCCGGCTCGCGGGGACCTCCGCCGTCGCGACGCCTCCGTTCACCGGGCCGGTGGGAATGAGGGCGCCCAGGCCGCGGCCCAGGCCCCCTCGGGGACGGTTCTTCATGCCATGCCTCCCGCTGCTGCGACGCCCGGCCTAGCCATGGCCGGCGTCCCGCTTCGCCCCGCGCTCCGCGATTTCCTGGGCCGCCTCGAAGTAGCTCGTGGCCCCCCGCGATCCCGGATCGTAGGTCATCACGGACTGGCCATAGCTCGGCGCCTCTGACACGCGGACGTTGCGGGGGATCACCGCCTGGAGGACCTTCTCGCCGAAGTGGTTGCGCACGTCCTGCTCCACGGCGTCGGCCAGGCGGGTCCGCCGGTCGTACATGGTGAGGAGGATGGTGGACACGTCGAGGGTCGGATTCAGGTGTGCCTTCACGAGGTTGATGTTGCTCAGGAGCTGGTTCAGGCCCTCGAGCGCGTAGTACTCGCACTGGATGGGGATCAGCACCTCCTGCGCCGCCACCAACGCGTTGACCGTGAGCAGGCCGAGCGAGGGCGGGCAGTCGATCAGGACGTAGTCGAACTCGTGCGGGTACGCCGCGATCGCCCGGCCGAGCCGGGACTCCCGGGCCACGACGGACACCAGCTCGATCTCCGCGCCGGCCAGATCTATCGTGGCCGGCACGCACCACAGGTTCGGGATGCCCTCGACCGCCTGGGCGATGTCCACCAGCGGCACATTGTCGATCAGGCAGTCGTAGACGTCCGGGATGCCCGCGTGGTGCGGCACGTTCAGACCCGTGGAGGCGTTTCCCTGGGGGTCGAGGTCGATAACGATGACCCTGTTGCCGTGCAGCGCGAGGGCGACCGCCAGGTTGACCGTCGTGGTCGTCTTTCCCACGCCGCCCTTCTGGTTCGCCACGCACATGATCCGCGGCCGGGTGGGGCGCGGCATGGTCACCACGCCACTCGGGTTCAGGATCTGCACGGCTCGCAAGGCCTCCATAGCCAACGGTGGGTCATCCTCTTCGCGCGACGAGGTTTCACGTGAAACGTACGCGCCTTCGGTGGCTTCGTCGTCGTCCGGGGTGTCTATCGCGCGTGGCGTGTCGGGCGGTGCCCCGAGCCCTCCGCCCGGTGACTGCGGCCGCGGTGACGGTGCCGGTCTGCGATCGCCGTCGGCCGGCGGCGCTGCGGACTGCGGGCCCGCCTGCCGTGCACGCCCGCCGGTTGGGACCGAAGCCACGCCGACGCCACGGCCCGTCCGTGGCTGCGGAACCGGGTCCGGCGCCGCCGGGTTGGGCGGCGGCACGGCCGGCGGTCGCCAGCCGTCCCGGGCGGTTTCACGTGAAACCCCAGCGCGCGGCGGGCCGGAACCCTCCCGAGCGC
>DASQDS010000765.1:0-4018 GCA_035634075.1 Pilimelia sp.
GCACGCCAGCAGCGCCGCGGCGACGACACAGGCCCGCGCCCGCGCCGCGGAGCGGCGGCGGGCGGCGAAGCGGCAGTCGTGCACTGGCACCTCCAAGCTCACTGGCCAGCCGACCGTTCTCCCGTCCCACTAGTCATACCAGCACCAAAAGGTAATTACAGGCGCAATGCCGAACGACGACGCCGCCCGTCCGGGTGGAGGGGCGGCGCCGTCGGTGTGTCGGGTCGGCCTGTCGGGCCGCGCGGCGTTAGACGCGCAGGTAGAACCGCAGCGTGACCCACGCGGTCACCGCGCTGACGAGGGCGCCGACGCCGGTCATCAGGGGAAGCGTGAACAGGATGTTGCTCCACTTCACCGGCGTCAGGATTTCGGTGAGCGACTCCAGCGAGCCGTCCAGGAGGAACAGCTTGGCGAGCACCAGCCCGCCGAAGGCCAGCAGGGCGCCGGCGACGCCGGCAACCACCGCCTCCAGCACGAACGGCGCCTGGATGAACCAGTTCGAGGCGCCGACGAGCTTCATCACCGCCACTTCTCGACGTTTGCTGAATGCGGCGACCTGGATGGTGTTCCCCACCAGCAGCAGCGCCGCGAACGCCATCACGATCGCGCCGATCAGGGCCATCGACTGCACCGATCGAAGGATCGCGAAGATCTTGTCCAACAGCTTGCGCTGATCGACGATCTCGTCGATGCCCTCCGTGCCGTTGTACTTCTGATAGATCACCTGGTACTGCTCCGGGTCCTTCAACTTCACCCGGAACGATTCCGGCAACTGGTCGGCGCGGACGGCCTCGACCAGGTCGGGGGCGTCGCTGTAGAGAGTCTTGAACTTCTCGTACGCCTGCTGCTTCGTCTCGTGGACGAACCGGGACACCAGCGGGTCCGTGCCGAGCTGGTCGTCGAGCGCCTGCCGCTGCGCCGCGGTGATCTGCGGGTCGAGGAAGATCGAGACCTCGAGCTGGGCGAAGTAGAAGTCCCGCATCTGGTTCACCTGGCGATACATCACCGCGCTCGCGCCCACCATGGAGAGCGAAACCGCCATCGTGATGATCATGGCGACCGTCATCGTCACGTTGCGCCAGAGCCCGACCAAGACTTCGGACACGACATACTTAACGCGCATCGGGGGGTTCCTTCCGGGTGACCGCCTGCTGGACCGGGCCTATGTCTCCGCTGCTCGGGCCGGCGTCAGCCGTACACGCCGCGGGCCTGGTCACGGACGATCCGGCCGCCGTCGATCTCGATGACCCGGCGGCGCATCTGGTTGACGATGTTGGAGTCGTGGGTGACCATCACGACCGTCGTGCCGGTCCGGTTGATCCGGTCCAGCAGCCGCATGATCTCGATGGACGTGTCCGGGTCCAGGTTGCCGGTCGGCTCGTCGGCCAGCAGGATCAGGGGCCGGTTGACGAAGGCGCGGGCGACCGCGACGCGCTGCTGCTCGCCGCCCGACAGCTCGTGCGGGTACCGGTGCTCCTTGCCGCCGAGGCCCACCAACTCCAGCACCTCGGGCACCACCCGGCGCGCCACGGCCTTGGTCTTGCCGATGACCTCGAGCGCGAACGCCACGTTCTCGTACGCCGTCCGGTTGGGCAGGAGGCGGAAGTCCTGGAAGACGCAGCCGATCGTGCGCCGGAACGCGGGGATCCGCCAGGACCGCATAGAAGTGACGTCCTTGCTGTTCACGTACACCTTGCCCGTACTGGGGGTGACCTCGTGCAACAGCAGCTTGATCATCGTCGACTTGCCGGAGCCCGACGGGCCGATGAAGAAGACGAACTCGCCCTTCTCGATCGCCACATTGACGTCGTCCAGCGACGGCCGCGACGCTTTGGGGTACGTCTTGGTCACATGCTCAAGCTGAATCACGGGAGCCGAGTCTACGCGGTGTAACTGGATCGCCAAGTCCGGCGGCGGCGCCGCGCCCTGATTGCACCGAATGGCCGACACCCACGCCACGCGACCGGTGCGCGGCGTGCCGGCCGATCGGGCCGGTCAGGCGGCCTCCGGACCGAGCTCCCGCTGTTTGCGCCAACGGATCCCGGCCTCGATGAAACCGTCCAGGTCGCCGTCGAACACCGCGTTCGGATTGCCCGTCTCGTGCTCTGTCCGGAGATCCTTCACCATCTGGTACGGGTGCAGGACGTAGGACCGCATCTGGTCGCCCCAGGACCCGGCTGCGTCCGTCCGCAGGCCCTCCATCTTGGCCTGCTCCTCCTGCCGCTTGCGCTCCAGCAGGCGGGCCTGGAGCACCCGCATCGCGGAGGCCTTGTTCTGCAGCTGGGACTTCTCGTTCTGGCAGGTGACCACGATGCCCGTCGGGATGTGCGTGAGGCGGACCGCCGAGTCGGTCGTGTTCACGCTCTGTCCACCCGGCCCGGACGACCGGTAGACGTCCACGCGGATCTCGTTCTCCGGGATGTCGATGTGGTCTGTCTGCGCCACGACGGGCAGCACCTCGACGCCCGCGAAGCTCGTCTGCCGTCGGCCCTGGTTGTCGAACGGGCTGATCCGCACCAACCGGTGCGTGCCGGACTCCACGCTCAACGTGCCGAAGGCGTACGGCGACTTCACCGTGAACGTGGCTGACTTCAGGCCGGCCTCCTCGGCGTACGAGGTCTCGAAGACCTCCGTCGGGTAGCCGTGCCGCTCCGCCCAGCGCAGGTACATCCGCAGCAGCATCTCGGCGAAGTCGGCCGCGTCCACGCCGCCCGCGCCGGCCCGGATCGCCACCACCGCCTCCCGGACGTCGTACTCGCCGGACAGCAGGGTGCGGACCTCCATCTCCTCGACGGCCTTGCGCAGCGCGGCCACCTCGGTGCCCACCTCGGCCAGCGAGCCGGCGTCGTCCTCGTCCTCGGCGAGCTCCAGGAGGATGGCGGCGTCGTCGAGCCGGGACCGCAGGCTCTCCAGCTTGGAAATCTCGCCGTTGACGTGCGACAGCCGGGAGGTCACCTCCTGCGCCTTGGCCTGGTCGTCCCACAGGTCGGGCGCGGAGGCGGCCTTCTCCAGCTCCGCCTTGTCGCGGTGCAGGCGGTCCACGTCCAGCACCGCCTCGATGTTGCGCATGATCGCATCGAGGCCCTTGAGCTGGTCGGAAAAGTCGGCAGCAGTCACGACGTTCAAGCGTACGCCGTCGGGCAACCGGGCCGTGGCCGGGCGGGCCGGCGGATCAGGCGGCGGGCACGTTCTTCAGCCAGGCCAGCGCCGCCTTGTGGTACGCCACGGCGAAGTCCAGCGCCGCCCCCCCGTGCTCGTCGCCGGCCTTGCGGGCGTCCCGGGCCTGCTCCCGGGCGCTCGCCAGGGCCTCGGCATGGTACTCGTTCGCGCCCGCGTACAGCTGGCGGAGCTGGGTGGCCGAGTGCTGCGGACCGAACGCCACCCGCAGCGCGATCGGGTTACGGACCGCGTCCCGGCCGGGCGCCTCGCCGAGCCAGCGACCGAAGGCGCGCTTGCCGGCCGGCGTGATGGCGTACGGCTGGCTGGACCGCGGCCCGGGCTTGCCCAGCCGCACGTACCCCATCTCGGCCAGCACCGGCAGTTCCCGGTACACCTGGCTGCGCGTCATCGACCAGTACGGGCCCAGCCGGCGCTCCGCCTCCGCCATCAGCTGGCCGCCGGTCATCGGCCCGTCGTGGAGCAGGCCCAGGAGAGCCGCCGCCGTGGGGTTGATTCCAGAATCAGCCATGGCTCTAAGCTGCCACTTTGCCGAGATCCCGTCCAGGATTTCGGACTTTTTCCCCACTCAGCGGTTCCACAATGAACCGTCGACGTGGACTGTCGGGGTAGGACGGTAAGGCTATCGGGTGACACGACAGGCTTCCTGTGCCCACCTGTGCCCGTCTGTCCGTTTTGGCGAGTAGCGCGCCGGCGTGTCGCGCGCGGTGCCCGCGCCCGGGGGTCAGCGGCGCGGCCGCGCCATCGCCGGCAACGGGTCTCCTATCCCCGGAAGTTCGCCCGTGTCCGGTTCGGCCAGCGTCGCCGGCAGGCCGCCGGTCGGCCGGGTCGCCGCCGGGGT
>DASQDS010000766.1:0-4355 GCA_035634075.1 Pilimelia sp.
ACCAGGCCGCCGGCCGGCGTGCTGCCGGCCGACGCCGCGGGCACCGGCGCGGGGGCCGGGGACACCGGCGCCACCGGGCCGACGGCGTCGACGGCCTGGACCGCCGCCACCGGGTCCGCCGGCATGGGCTCCGCCGGCGCCGATTGCCGCGTGCCGGGGGCGGGCGCCACCGCGTTGGCCTTGCCGGCGAAGTGCAGGCCCCAGTGGAACAGCCCCCGGGCAAGGCAGACGATGGCCGTGGCGAAGAACAGCCCGTACGGGATGCCCGCGCCGGTCAGGACGCCGTACACGACCGCGACGCTGGCGCCGAAGAGGAACTGCGGGAACGGCTTGGACGGCGACGTCCCCGGGTCGGTGATCATGTAGTTGGTGAACAGCACGAACGCGATGCCGGTCATCATGCCGAGCCCGCCCAGGATCGCCGTGTCCAGGATGACGCCCCGCACGACGGCCTGGAGGGCGAAGAAGCTCAGCCACCCGGCGATGAGCCACATCCGGCCGGTGAGCTTCGCGTTCAGCATCGTCCCGAGCATGACGATGGCGGCCGGGATCGCGAAGTCCACGATGCCGTGCACGTTCTCGCTGAAGTGGTACGGCGGCGCGATGCTGGCCCACGGGAACAGCACCAGGATGACGGCGATTCCGAAGTTCGACGGGTTCATGTAGTGCCGCATCCGGCCCTTGATCGGCGCCCGCAGCACCCACTTCGCGCCGACCGCCACCGCGACGCCGAACATCATGACCAGGACCTGGTCCTGCGGGTAGGTCAGCATGTTGACCGCGAGGCTGGTGATGTGCGCCGGGAGGAGGAACTCCACGAAGCCCCGCACCCCGTTGCCGGTGAACCGGGCCGGCCGGCCCTCGGCGCGGGACCCGATCACCTCGAGCCCGAGCTCCATGGCGTAGCCGGTGGCCAGGGCCACGAACGGCCACAGCCACGGCTGCTCGAACCCCAGGATCGTGTAACCGATGATGTTGAAGACGGACATCGAGATGGCGAACCGGCGCAGTGCCGTGACGACTTTCGCGTCGTGCCGCGGCGGGTTGAGCGTGGTGTCAGCCATGGGTTTCACCTCTTCTCCCGGTGCGATTCCTGCGCCTGCGAGCCCAGCTGGAGCGTGTGCCAGCCCGGGGCCAGCGTGATCTCGTCCTCGCGCACCTCACCGCCGCGGTCCCGCCAGCACAGCTTCACGGTCAGCGGCCCGGTCACGTCGGCGCCGAGTCCGATGTGGACGTCGGTGCTGCGCTTGCCGGAGTGGCCGCTGCCGCCGTCGACGTGGCCGATCAGCGTGCGCCCGTCGGCCGTGGTCACGGACACCTGCGCGCCGACCGCCGGCGACCCGGGCGCCGGCAGCGCGCCGGGCACGGCCGGGGCGTCGTGGTAGAGCCGCAGGCCGAGGAACGCCCCGGGCTTCGGCGCGGTGTTGCGGTAGAACGCCGGCTGGTCCCACTGCCGGGCCACCGCCAGGTCCAGCCGCCCGTCGGCGTCGACGTCCGCGGTCGCCAGGCCGCGGGTCGGCACCGGCACGTCGAGGCCGAGCTGCTTGGACACGTTGGTGTACGTGCCGTCGCCGCGCGGGACGAAGAACGCCAGGCGCTGGCTGCCGGCGATGTCGTCGCCAGCCTGCACGTTCGGCCACCATGCCGGGTCGTGCACCAGCAGGTCGTTCGAGGTGGCCAGCTCCTGGAGCTGCGGCCAGCGGTTCACCTCACCCCGGACGAACCCGTTCGTCTGGGCGATGGCCGGCCGGCCGCTGTTGGTGAAGTCGCCCGTCTTGATGTCCCAGGCCCAGCCGGACCAGGCCGTGCCGGTGGTGGTGCTGCGGTCGCTCCACGGCGCCTCCCCGCTACCCAGCCTGGCGGCCAGTTCCGCCTTGTTCTTGGCCGTCGACATGAACTGGAAGTTGCTCTCCTGGATGCCGAACGGGGTGGTGATGTTGCTGACGAACATGTCGTACATGCCATCGCCGTTCAGGTCCGCCCAGTCGACGGCCATGCCCTTGAAGGAGTCGACGCCGATCCGCTTCGACTTCGGCTGGCCGACCACCTTCGGCCCGTACGTCGGCGCGAACCGGATCGTGCCGGGCACGGAGCGGTTGTCCAGCATGGCGTCCTTGCCGTGGTCCTGCGCCAGGTACAGCTCGGGCAGCATGTCGCCGTCGACGTCGTTGGCCGCGGCGCCGAGCACCCAGCCCTTCGACAGGTCGGTCGGCAGCACGTCCTCGACGCACTCGAACGTCGCCGTGGGCTTGCCGCCCGCGGTGGCCGCCGTCCACCGGAAGAAGTAGTCCTCGCCGCCGTTGGCGGCGTTGGACAGCGAGTCGTTCATCGACACCCCGCCGGCGACCGTGTGGTCGAGCACCGGCCCGTGCGGGAAGTAGTTGCCGACGTAGATGTCGAGGTGCCCGTCGCCGTCGAAGTCGTCCAGGGCGACCGCGTTGGTGTTCCACAGCGGGCCGCCGTACTTGGCGCCCGCCCGGCCCGGCACCAGCTCGGTCGGCGCGTAGGCCGCGGGGCTGAGGCCGGCCGCGTCCGCGCGGGCCAGGAAGATGATCGGCGTCCGGCCCCAGTAGTAGACCAGCAGGTCCAGCCGGCCGTCCTCGTTGAAGTCGCCGGGGGCGCAGCCCATCGGGGCGATGGCGTCGTTCATCGGCAGCGGCGCCGGGTCGAGCGCGAACGGCGCGTACCTGTCGGCGCCCTGGCCGGGCGCGGGGGTGACCACGACCCGGTCGATGCGGGGGTCGGTGACGCAGAGGTCGTTGGGCAGCTTGTCCCCGTCGAGGTCGTTCAGCGCGATGCCGGCGCCGACCGAGGAGATCCAGGCGTCGATGGCCCGGTAGTCCTGGTTGACCTTGCGGATCTCCTGTTGCGGGAAGCCGCTGACCATCGCGATCGCCATCGGCCGGAACGCGTGGCCGGCGGCGACCGCGGAGCTCTCGGCGGCCGACGCGGCGGGCAGCCGGGCCCCGACGAACAGGGCCGCGATCACCGCGAGCGCCACGATTCCGGCCAGCTGACGACGCAGCCAGCTAACAGCCGTGGTCATCTGGGAACACCTCCAAGGGATGCCAACTCGTGTGCGATCCGCTGCCGCCACGCCTCGTACGCCGGCACGGCGCCGTCGACCGGACGGTCCGGGCGGACGTCCTGGGTGATCTGCGCGGCCGCCGCCGGCGGCAGGCCGCACAGCACCTCGGTGGCCGCGGTCGTGTGCGGCACCAGCAGGCCGGCGCGGATCCGCGCCTCAGCGGCGAACGCGCTGCCCTGCGCCAACCAGCGCCGGTTTTCGCCGGCCCGGTCGCACAGCAGCCGCAGCTCGGCGGCGCTGGCGCCGCCGGCGTAGGTGGCGGCGAGCCCGACGCCGGAGTACAGGTCGGCCCACCGGTCGCGGCCGAACCGCTGGACCAGCTCCACGACCCGGGCCGCGTCGGTGCCGGCCACGAACCACAGCGCCCGGCCGATCCCCTGGTCGATCGCCCGGGGGGCGTACGCCGCACCGGCCGGCCAGCCGAAATCGGCGGGGCTGTACTGCTCGTCCACGTAGCGGCGGGTGTGGAAGTAGGCCTGGTGGAAGCCGTACCCGTCGTGCACCAGCCAGCGCAGCAGCGGGTCGTACGCCGCCGGCTTCGGCCAGGCGAACCGGGGCAGCCGGGCCATCGCCCAGCCGACGCCGACGTAGATCATGTAGACGTGCGGGGCGCCGGGTCCGGCGAGCAGCTCGGCGACGCGGTCGCTGCGGCCGACCGGCAGCGCGTCGCGCACGGCGAGCCCCATTCCGGCACCCTCGTACGCGAATCCGCGGAACCGCTCCGGGAACGTTTCCAGCCGCTCTTCCAAGGCCGCCGTGGTATCCGTTTCCACCGCGTCGCCGTAACCACCCAGGAATGCCGCTCCGATGGTCTCCAGCAGATCCTTCGCGGCGGCGTCCTTACGGTGGAAACCCCGCTTTTCCAGGGCCGCCTGCGATGTCGACGGCGTCAGAATGTGGCGCCTCAATCTGCTCCACGTACTCAACTCGTCCCCCTGACTCGGCGTCCGGATCGCTTTTCCTGATGACTGTCGCAAGCGGACGCGGGCCGGGGCTACCTCCCCGTTGCGAACGGGTTAGCCGGCCGCCGAATTGGCGGGAACGGCCGCTGCGACGCGCCGGCGGATCCGTTCGCGCCATTGCTCGTATGCCGGCGTGCCGGCGCCGGCCGGCGTGCCGGCGAGGACGGCCGTGCCGTCCGCGGCGGCGACCGCCTCGACCACCGACAGCTCGGCGAACGCCCGCGTGGCCACCTCCGTGTGCGCCGGGACGTGCCCCGCGTGGGTGCGCGCCTTCGCGGCGAACACCGCCCCGACGGCCAACTCGG
>DASQDS010000767.1:0-18592 GCA_035634075.1 Pilimelia sp.
CGACACCTGGCTGTACACCGCCGGCCGGCCGGCGCTGGCCGGGGCCGCCGCGCAGACCGCGCGGGTGCAGGCGGCGCCCGCGCAGCCGAAGTCCTGGGTGAAGATGCGCGAGGCCCGGGAGCTGCTCGCGCACCAGCACTGACGCACCTTCTCGGCTCGGCCCGCCGGTGCTGCCCGGCGGGCCGAGCCAATCCGGGTGACACCGGATGGGCGCGGCGCTACTGTCGTCCCAGTTGTTCCCGCCGGGCCCCGCCCGGCCGACTGCGAGAAGGCGATGCCATGGTCACCGCCCGGTCCCACCGGGGCGGATGACGACACGGCCGGTCCACCGGCCGACGCCGCGCGTGCGAACGCGCCGGCACGTCGTGGCCCCGGCCTGCGAATTGGCACCCTTCCGCCGCGGCGCCGGTCGCCGCGCACCCGCAGTTGGAGCACACAGAAATGTCGAACGACACCACCTCCGCCTGGTACGCGGACTTCTTCACCGAACTCCCGAACACCTTCTGGCGCGCCGCCGTGCCGGCCGAGGCCACGGAGGCCGAGGTCGACTTCGTCGTCCGGGCGGCCGGCTTGCGGCCCGGCTCGCGCGTCCTCGACGTGCCGTGCGGCAGCGGCCGCCACGCCCTCCCGTTGGCCCGGCGCGGCTGCCGGGTGACCGGCGTGGACATCTCGGCCGAGGCGATCGCGTACGCCGGCCGCGCCGCCGCCGCCGAGCGGCTGGACCTCGACCCGCACGTCGCGGACATGGGGGCGCTGCCGCCCGGCCTTCGGGCCGACGCGGCGATCTGCATGGGCAACGCCTTCGGTTACCTCGAGCACGCCGGCACGCGCCGGTTCCTCGCCGACCTGGCCGCGGCCGTGGTGCCGGGCGGCACGCTGATCCTGGACTACGGGTTCGTGGCGGAGTCGCTCCTGCCGGGCCTGCGCCTGGTGGAACCGCCGATGACGCTGGGCGGGGTGGAGGCCACGTCGGTCAACGAGTACGACGTCATCGGCAGTCGGTGGATCACCTCGTTCGTGTTCCGCCGGGGCGCCCAGGAGAGCCGTGGGACGTCCGTGCAGCACGTCTACACCGCCGCCGAGGTGACCCGGCTGGTCAGCGAGGCGGGGTTCGCCGGGGTCGAGCGTTACGGCGACGTGGACGGTACGCCGTACGGGCTCGGCAGCCACCGGCTCCTGCTCGTGGCCCGGCGGCCGTAGGGAGGCGCACCGCGGGCCGCCGCCGCGACGATCGGCGGCGGCCCCGGGTGCACCGCCGTCGTGGCGGCGGGCCGCGTCAGCAGCCCACCCGGGCGGACCCGACGGCGACGTCGTCGAACCAGAGAGTGTCGGCGCCGTCGCCGTAACTCTCCCAGCCCAGCCGCAGGTCGCTCAGGGCCGGCCGCCAGTTGGGCTTGTTCAGCCACTGGCTGTCGATGTCCCGGGTCGGCACGCCGTCCACCGCGAGCCCTGGCACCTCGGCCCCGTTGAGCCAGGTGCGGATGTGCCCCAGCGAGCCGTCGACCTGGAACTCGACGCAGTTCCACTGGCCGGTCGGCAGCGCCCGGCTCAGTGCGACACCGTTCGGGCTCTGCTCGGGCAGCGTGGCGTCGTCGGACTCCCGGTTCCACTGCAGGGCGCTGTTCTGGCCGCCCATTCGCAGGTCGCGGCCGCCGTCGTTGTCGTCGCGCAGCGCCATGAAGGTCACGTGCGCCGGCGGCAGGGGCGTGGTGTGCCGGACGTAGTAACGCCCGTAGATCACCGGACCCACCGTGCTCAGCGACTGGCTGGCCCGGACGAACACGTGGTTGCAGTAGCCGGCCGTGCCGTCGATCCGGATCGACTTGCCGCCCGCGTGGGCGACGGCGGTGTCCACGGTGGCCGTGCCGGTGCCGGTGCAGTTCGGCGCCGTCACAGTCCAGGCACCGCTCGGCGCGCCGCCGGCCTGGCCCTCGAAGCCGTCGCACAGCACCGCTCCGGCGCAGCCGGCGGGCTGCGGGTCGGGCCCGGCCGTGGGTGTGGCGGCGGGCGTGGCCGTCGGTGTTGCGGTGGGGAACGCCGTCGCCGTCGGGCCGGCCGTGGGGGCGCCCGAGGTGGGGGTCCCCGCCGTGGGCGTGGGCGCGGCGTCGTTGCACGGGACGCCGTCCAGCGCGAAGTCCGTGGGGGTGGGGTTGCCGGCGCCGTACGTGCCCTGCAGGCCGAACTCCACCGAGCCACCGGCCGCGATCGCGCCGTTCCACGCCGCGTTGCGGGCGGTCACGACGGCGCCGGACTGGCTGGTCTGCGAGTTCCATGCCGACGTGACGCGCTGGTCGCCGGCGTACGTCCAGGTGAGGGTCCAGGCGGCCCGGGGTTCGGTGACGGCGAGCCGGACGCTCGCCGTGAAACCGCCCGCCCACTGGTTGACGGTGTAGTCCACGCGGCACGGGCTCGCGGCCTGGGCGGTGGGCATGGTGGCGGCCACGCCGGCACCGGCGGAGAGGACGACGGCGGCCGCCACGAGGGTCGCTTGGCGGCGGCGGGGGCGGGGCATCGGTTCTCCGTCCGATCGGTGGACAGGCTTGGTGGGAGCGTTCCCACTATAGACGTCCAACGATGGAAGGGAAGCTGTTCCGGCACGCCAGCGGGGTGCTGGCGACGGGGCCGGCGTCGGGCGCCGGCCCCGGCCGCTACGCGATGGAGATGGCCAGCGTACCGGTGGTGCCCTGGCAGGCGTTCTGGTCGGTGTTCCGGTCCCGCATGGCGATCGTGCCGCTCTTGTCCGCGGTGTGCCGGGTGAACGAGGTCTGGCCCGGCAACAACTCCCGGCCCAGCGGGTCCGGCGCGACGATGGTGAAGTCCGCGCCCGTGCACCCGGGAGCCGGCCCGCCGGCGGGGTGGTTGGCCGCCGTCGTGCCGACGCCCGTGCCCGCGGCAGCGAGGTAGACCACGTTCGACATGGAAATACTGACGGTGGACACGAAGACCGGGGTGTCGTTCGGGTTCGTGATCGTGTAGTTGATGGCCTGCGCGCCGGAGCCCGGGGAGAGGCCGGCGATGGTGCTGTCGTGGGAAATGATCAGGGGCTGGGGCGGTGTGGCGGCCCACGCCGGGGCCTGCAGCACCGCGGCACCCACGATCATCGCCGAGATCGCCGAGACCATGGCGACCAGAAGCAGGGCAGGACTAGATACATGCATGCGCATGAAGTCGTTCCATCCGGTTGGTAACCCGGCTGACCGCTAGGGCCCCGTGGCTTTGCGTCCCCGCCTCGCGACGGGTTTGCCATTTTCAGTGGACAGCTTTCGTATCGGTCCCCCCAGGTTTTGCCTGAGTGTTTTCCGGGGAGCGTTTCGTTCCCGGCGGGTTTCCGCGGCGCCCGTTACCCCGCGGCGCCCGTTACCCCGCGGCGCCCGTTACTCCGCGACGCGCAGGACCAGCTTGCCGCGGGTGCGCCGGGTCTCGCCGCGGGTGTGCGCCTCGGCGGCCCGGGCCAGCGGCAAGACCTCCGCCACGGCCACCGTCAACTCGCCGGCGTCGATGAGCCCGGCAAGGCGGGTCAGGGTCGGCCCGTCGGGTTCGACGAGGAAGTCGCTGGCCCGTACGCCCGCGGCGGCGGTCGCCTCGGCCAGCGCGGGCGAGACCCCCGACGGGACCGCCACGACGAGCCCGCCGGGGCGCAGCACGGCCACCGAGCGGGTGCCGGTGTCGTCGTACTCGTCCCCGACCAGGTCGATCACCACGTCGACGTCCCCGACCGCCTCCTCGAACCGGGCCGCCGTGTAGTCGATCAGCTCGTCGGCGCCGAGCCCGCGGAGCCACTCGTGGTGACCGCCGCTGGCGGTGCCGATGACGTACGCGCCCAGGTGCTTGGCGAGCTGGACGGCGAAGTGGCCGACCCCGCCCGCCGCGGCGTGGATCAGGACCCGCTGGCCCGGCCGCACCCCGGCCGTGTCGACCAGGCTCTGCCAGGCGGTCAGCGCCGCCAGCGGCACGGCGGCGGCCTCCTCGTGGCTGATGCTGGCGGGCTTGCGGGCAAACTGGCGGGACGGGGCCGTGACGTACTCGGCGTAGCAGCCCGCCGCGCGGGGGAACCACGGCATCGCGTAGACCTCGTCGCCGGGCGCTAGCGTGGTCACCCCGAACCCGACCTCCGCCACCACGCCGGACACGTCCCAGCCGAGCACGAACGGCGGCTCGCCGAGCACCCCCGCCATGCCGCCACCGGCGCGGGTCTTCCAGTCGACCGGGTTGACCCCCGCGGCGTGCACCCGGACCAGCACCTCGGTCGGCAGCGGCCGCGGGCGGGGCACCGACTCCAGCCGAAGGATCTCGGGGCCGCCCAGGGTGTGCTGCCGGACGGCTCGCATCTCGGACGCGGGCACGCGTCACCTCCGTATTCGTGGGCGGGTCGCCCGTACCCCCATGATGGCCCGAACCCGCGTCGAGGCCCTCCTTCCGGACGGCCTCGACGCGCACATCACCTTGTCGGGTCTCGGAAAGGCGGGACCGGTCAGCGGCGGACGGTCAGGACCAGGCTCTGCGCGGCGCCGACCCGGGCCCAGGCGGTGAGGGTGACCCGCAGGTCGGTGGCGCCGCTCCGGGCGGTGATTCCGAAGCTGACCCGGGTGGCGCCCGCCGGTGCGAACGCGGAGCGGGGGTACGCGGTGTAGCCGTGGCTGCTCGTGACGTCCACCGGCATCCCGCCCGGCGGCGCCGGCGCGCTGAGCGTGTAGGTGCCCGTCACCGAGCTGCCGCCCCGGACGGTGCCGGACGACACCGTGAACGACGTGACCACCGGCGCCGGTGCACTCTCCGTGAGCCGCACCCCGTAGCTACCCTCGGCGCCCTGCACCGTCTTGACGTCCATCGTGTTGGTCTCCGGGTAGACCTGATGGTCATCCGTGGACGCGAGCACGACGTAGCGCCCCGCGGCCAGGACCGGTGTAATGACCCGGTCGCCGTTCAGGTGGCGGTTCTGCTCGATCGCGGTGGTCGTGCCGTCCGCGTTCAGGCGCGACACCCCCAGCTCCAGGCCGCCGCGGTCGAACGCGTCGTTGGTCAGCGCCGCGCCCACGTCGACCGCCTGCACCGTGTACGCCGCGTCCCCGCTCGCGGTGAAGGCGAAGCGGTCCTCGTCCTGCGGGCTCTCGGTCCGCGGCTGGGGCGTCGGCTCCTGGCAGATCGCCCGGGTAGTGGTCGCCCCGGCCGTGAGCGGCGCGGCTTCGACCTTCTCGTACGGGTCGGGGGCGCACGCGAGGTCCGCGTGCGCCGGCCCCACGGCGATGACCAGGCTGGCCAGGAGGCCGGCGGACGAGACGGCGGGCAGGCGGAACATGTCGGGTCGCACGGGTTCTCCCGGGATGTCGTCGGGCTCGAACGGAGCTCCACGATCAACCTTCGATGGCTAAGCCGGCGCTAGCCGCCGTTTAACGCTGTCCCACATCCGGGCTCAACCGGTGGTTGCAGCGCTCCTCGGAGCGCAGCGTTGGTGGCAGCCCTGGGATGGCGCGCGACCTATCCGGGCGGGTCCGCGGGGCGTACCGTGGTCGCCTGGTCCCAGACCTGGGAGAGTCGCTCGAAGGTCTCGGGGTCGCTGTGCAGGGGGATGACGCACAGGAGGTGGCCGCCGGGGGCTCGCAGGATGCGGCACCCCAGCCACTGATCCACCTCGATGGCGCCGAGGCCGATCAGCCGCGCGGTCTCCGCCGCCACGTCGTCGGTTTCGATGTCCAGGTGGTAGCGCGGTCGGTCGTCGACCGCCTGCACCGAGACGACGAGGTGCGCCAGCGCCCCCGGCAGGCTGGTGAACTGCGGCTCGTCGGGGACCGGCCGGGCCGGTACGCCCAGCGCCGCGGACCAGAAGGTGGCGGCGGCGGGCGCCTCGTCGGCCGGGACGTCGATCAGCAGGGTGGAGAGGCGGCTGCGGTGCATCGCAGGACCGTAACAGCCGGGCGGCTGCCCTGCGCCGAGCAGCCACCGGGCCTGCCGGGTGCCGCGGACTGTGGTTGGGCGCAGCGGGTCCGGCGTAGAAGCGCACCCACGTACACGAAATGGCGCAAGGACCGCCGGCCCGTGCCGCAGCGGACCCGGCGGCGCACCGCAGGCACCACACTGTCCATGACTGGCGGCCGGCGGCCGGCGGACGCCATCCCGGCCGGGTCCGGCCCGGCACGCCGATCTCGACGGCGCGCCGGGCCGGCTGGCGGTTGCGGTCGAGCGTCAGCCGCCGATGACGGTGTCAACCCAGCTGAAGACGTCGTTGGTGTTGGTGCGGGTGCAGGTGTACTGGATCAGGTCGGTGCCCGAAGCCGTTGAGTTCCGGGGCACGTTGAGGCACTTGCCGCTGTGCCGCGCGATGAGGTTGTAGTAGTCCGCGCCGTTGCTGGTGTAGCGGTAGTACGGGAAGAACTGGTCGTTCGTCCCGCTCGCGGTGCACGGGTACTGCACGATCTGCGCGCCGTTGGTCTGGGCGGCATAGCGCACATTCATGCACTTGCCGCTGGCGGCGTTGCGCAGGCGGTAGTAGCCGTTCGACGTGGGCAGGAACTCCCACCACTGCGAAAGCGAATTGGCGTTGCAGCCCGCCTGCTCGACCGCGGCCGAGGTGGCCGTCGAGCCGCCGGCCGGCCGAAGGCACAGCTGCGAGTTGCCGTTCCACATGTGCCAGCCGGTAGCTGCGGATGCGGGGCTGCCCCACCCGGCGAAGCTGACCAGTACTGCCGTCGCGCAGGCCACGAGCCCGCGCACCACCTTGCCCAACTTCATGCTCTCTCCCCGTGTCATTTGCCGTCGATCGTCGATCGTGGACAGATACGCGGGCAGAAGGTTACGCCGAGACGAACTCGCTTCGCATCATCGGTTCGGGCATGCCGCCAAGCTGACGCCTGCTGCGAAGGCGGGAGTGCGCCGCTACCTGCCCCCGGGGCTCCCAGTGCCGCCCTCGCCGTGGCCGTCCCGTTCCTCCGCGGGCAGCGTGGCCTGCGACATCTCCCACACCAGGCGCTCGGCGCGCCGCCGGTGCGGCGGTGAGTCAACGCCACGGCGGAGCAGTTCCTCCAACTCCAGGGCCAACTCGGACACCCGGCCGAGCCCGAACGTGCCCGCCGAGCCGGCCAATTTGTGCGCCTCTTCCTCGGCCCCGCCCCGCGCAACCTCGTCGAGCTCGCCTTTCAGCAGTGCCTCGGTCGCCTGTCGGAGGTTCAGTATTCGCCGATCGATGGCGACGTGAGCCCGGGCGAACGCCGCGACCAATCGGTCGTCGCCGTGGTCCATCAGGGGCTCCAGCCCAGCAGCTCAGCCATCTGGTCGGCCAGTGTCATGGGGTCGAACGGTTTGGCGATGACGCCCAACACGCCTGGCAGGGTCTCGAAACGTTCGCGCTCGGCGGGCTGAACCTTGGCCGTGAGCAGGATGACCGGGATGCGATCGGTGGTGCGGTCTGCCTGAAGCCGCGCAACGGTGCCCGGACCGTCCAGGCCCGGCATCATCACATCGAGCAGGATCGCGTCGGGCTTCCACGTACCGGCCCGTTGCAGGCCCTCCAGTCCCGACGTCGCGGTCATCACCTCCCAGCCGCCAACGAGGTCGAGCGTGACGTCGGCGATCTCCCGGATGGCGTCGTCGTCGTCGATGACCAGGACGCGCCGCCGTCCGGCGGGCCGGCCCGCGACGGAATCGCCAGGGGAGCTCATCGGACTGGTCCCATCGCGATTCGCGGCCGATCGACGCGATGGTCGATGAGTCGGTCCATCAACGCGACCACGCGGCGTTCCACCTCCTCCGGCGGCACGCGGGACTTGGTCAGGAACTCGGTGTTGCCCAGTTGCAGAGCTTGCCGATCCGCAGCCGACACATCGGCTGCGCTGTACACCACGATCGGCACCGGCGTCCCGGGAATGCTGGCGCGCAGGGCGGAGACGAGGGCGGAGCCGTCGCCGTCAGGCAGTTCCAGGTCGAGCACGATGACGTCCGGGGGCGTAGGGCGGCTCATGGCGATGGCCTCCTCCTCGGTGCCCGCACGGTCGACCCGGACGCCGTGTCGGCTCAGCATTGTGAGCAGCACGGCGGCGAGGTCGTCGTCGTCCTCGACGACCAGCACCCGCGGATCCGCCGACTGTGCCACCGCATGCAGTACCGCGGCGCTGATCGCTTCGTCGTTCGAGGGTTTGGTGACCCAGTCCGTCACCAGGGCGGCGAGTTCCGGCTCCTCGGTGGGCGGCAGCACCGACAGCACCACCACGGGGATGTCCACGGTGGCGGGATGACCGTGTAGCTGTCCCAGCAGGTCCTTGCCCGTCATCCCCGGCATGCGGAGATCGATCACCAACGCGGACGGTCGTTCGGCCAGCGCCAGGCCGAGTGCGTCGCGCGCGTCCGCGACGGTGATGACCCGCAGCCCGCGCTGTTGCAGCACCTCGGCGAGCATTGCCAGGATGCTGGTGTCGTCGTCGACGACCAGGACCACCGGGGCGCCGCTGGCGGCGTCGTCGGGGCGGGTGGCCGGCAGGCGGTCCAGGCCGGACGGCACCGTGAAGCGGAACGTCGATCCCCGTCCCGGTCGGCTCTCGACCCAGATGCGCCCACCGTGACGTTCGACGATCGTACGACAGATCGCGAGCCCCAGGCCGGTGCCGCCCTTGTCCCGGGCATCTGAGGAGTCGACCTGCTGGAAGCGTTCGAAGATCGCTTCGAACTTGTCAGCCGGAACGCCCCGTCCCTCGTCGGTCACGCTGAACTCCACCATCTGCGCGTCGGTTCGCGCCGCCAGCGTGACCGTGCCGCCGGTCGGCGAGAACTTGACGGCGTTGCCCACGAGGTTGGTGAGCGTCTGGATGAGCCGGTCGGCGTCGGCGTGCACCCGTGCGTCCGAAGGCTCCACGGTCAGTCGAACGCCGGATTCGTCGGCGACCGGCCCGAGGGCGGCCGCGGTCGGGCCGAGCAGGTCGGCCGCCGAATGCGTGGCCAGCTCCAACGGAATCGCGCCGGAGGCGACCCGCTCCAGGTCGAGGATGTCATTGATCAAGCGCGTCAAACGTTCGCTGCTCTGCAGTGCGATCGCGACCATCCGGTCGGCTGCCGCCGGCAGAGCGCCAAGCTTGCCGGACGAGACAAGCCCGAGCGACCCGCGGATCGAGGTCAACGGCGTGCGCAACTCGTGTGAGACCACGGAGATGAACTCGTTCTTCATCCGATCCACCTCGCGGCGTTCGGTGGTGTCGCGGAAGGCGATGACGGCTCCCGTGATAGCGCCGTCCTCGATGATCGGACTGATCGTCGACTCCAGCGGGAACGACGACCCATCGCCGCGGCGGTAGGTCGTGTCCACGTCGCGCACCACCTCGCCGGTCGTCAGCGCGAGTACCACGTTGCAACGCACCGCGAGTGCGTCGGGCGCGACGGCCTCCTCGTGCGCGTGGAAGCGGTCATGGGCAGAGGCGCCGATCAGCTCACGTTCCGCGCAGGCGAGCAGCTCGGTCGCCGCCGGGTTGACGAATATGACCCGCCCGTGAACATCAACGCCGTAGATGCCGTCCGCGACCGACGCGACGATCCGCTCGCTGCGGGACGCCAGGTTGTGCAGCTCACGGGTGCGTTCGATCACCTTGGCTTCGAGTTCCCGCTGCAGCCGGCTGTTGTCCCAGGCAAGCAGCACCTGCCGAAAGCCGAACAGGACCAGCGCCAGTAGTCCGAGCGCCCGCGTCGCGGTGTCGCGGCTCGGATTCGGATTGAGGGACGAGGCGACCAGGGCGATCATCAGGGCCGTGTACACCATGATGCTACTGATCAACGGCGCCGGGACGGTCACGAGGCGGTCGGAGACGGCGCGCGTCGCGGAAGGGGCCAGGGCCGCGAGGCCCAGCAGCAGGTAACCAGAGATCCAGCCGAGGTCCAGCGGGCTGCCGATGGCGAAGGTGCCCAATGCGCCCTGATACGCGTACGTGCTGTCAGAGAATGCGTAGACCAGGTACGCCAGACCGACGACCGCCAGGTGCAGGCGGCTACCGGGTTGGGCGCGCGCAAGGAGCATCATGGCGAGCGAGGCGAGCACGACGTCCCCGATGGGGGGGATCAGCAGTGCCGCCGCACTCCACTTGCCGCCCGCGGACCCGACCCACACCGAATGAAGCACCAGGCTGCTGCTGGCCGCCAGGAGAATCGTGGTGATGATGACGGCGTCGAGCAACGAGCGGAGGCGGTCGGAAAGGCCGCGCCGTCCCGTCGGGAAGCTGAGCAGTCCGGCGGCGCCGAAAACAATTGCCATCGCGTAGAAAACGTCCGCCTCAGTGGGAAATGGCTGGACCGAGGCGATGTTCTGGTAATAGAACCAGTAGCTGTTGCCCACCGTCCAGGCCACCGCGTTGCCGGCCAGCAACGTCCACGCGAGCCGCAGCCGCCCGGCCGACCGCATCGCGGCCCGGGCCGTCGCCGCGGTCGCGGCCAGCGAGCACAGCACGAAGCATCCATCGCTGAGCACCCGCCGGCCACCCTCGTCGAGGCCGACGAAGCTCAACAGGACCGCCACGGTCGCCACCGTCGAGGCCACAACTGCGGCGGCCACCACAAAGGGGCGGCGTCCTTGCCAGCCGTCCTCGGTGTCGGGTTCGTCTGGCCGGGTCTTGTGGACCTGCACGCCCCGACGCTAACGACTGCCCGGCTGCGGAGCCCTGCTTTCGGCCACATTGCCAGCCTCGGCCGGTTGCTGGTGCGGCACGTTCGGCGGCACCGCCGGTGCACCCGGGCGAAGCCTTCACCAGCCTCAGCGAACCGTCCCAGGACACCAACCGCAGACTGCGCGACGTAGCCACGGCCCTGGCCCAAGGCGGCCCCCCTCAAGCGGAGGACGCCGGCCATTGTCGTCGGGTCAGCTCCTCTACGTGGCTCCCGGCGTTAGTAGGCTTTCGAAGGCCATTAACGTAGGAATTGCAATCCGCACCTTCCTACGAAATGACCGCGAGCGCGCGCACGAAGGCATCGGCGCACTGCTGCCAGTCCGTGCCGTCGTCCAGGGCGAGATGGACGCGGGTGGACAGTGTGTCGAGCACCCGCAGCCACTCCTGCGGGCGCGGCAACACACCGGCTCGCCATCGTCCCGGATGGACTGCTCCGGGCGAGCACGCGTTCGGCCGCCGCCAGCCCGATGATCGCTGCCGTCACCGTCCGGGTCATTGGCGGGGCCCGTAGCCGTCGGTGCTGCCAGGATCCGCCATCCGTCTCGCGCGCGACGAGGTGGTGAGCGGCTGGGGCCTGCGTCCGGGCGCTGCTGTACGGCACGGAAAAGGGCCACTCTAGATCACCTAGAGTGGCCCTGACCTGGTCGGGGTGGCCGGATTTGAACCGACGGCCTCTTCGTCCCGAACGAAGCGCGCTACCAAGCTGCGCCACACCCCGAGGTACGCCGAGCAATAGTAGCCCACCCCGCGACGGGGGTACATCGGGGTTCCCCGTGGCGCGCCGGCGCGCGGCGACCCACCCCGCGGCTCCACGGCGTTGACGCGGCCGGGTGGTCGGCGGGTGGGTCGGCGGGCGCTGACCGAGTAATCCACATCGGCGCTGGTTCCGCCGTTTGTCCGGTATCACTGTGCGCCACGGACCCCACCGCGCCCCATGTCCCGATCCACTTCGGATGCGGCAAACCGCAGGTCGGCCCCCCATTCCCGGGGGACACGCAGTGGCGTCGTTCGACCTCTTCCAGAAGCGGTCGCCGTCCGGTAGCGTGTGGCCCCAACGGGGAGGAGTTGTTCTATGGGTACGCTGTTGCACTGACATCTGGTTTTGAATACCGGCGATTCTTGCCTTTCGGCCGGCCGGGCCCAGCGCCCGTGAAGTTGTCGTAGCGGCCGCCTTTCATCCGCCTACCGTCATCGGACGCACAGTGACGGTGGTTTGGCTGGGAACACACATCGGCACCAGACACGCGGGTGTCTGATCTTCACCGCCTGTGAGTCCAGCGAGTTGTGTATCAACGGGCGCTGCTTCGTGCCCAGTGCACCACGGGGGAACTTCATATGCGCGTCCCTGCTCCGGTGACCGGGGCCGATGAACGCTGTCTACGCGCGCCGGCTGTGAAGAGAAGGCGACTCTCTTTTATCGGGGCGCGTGGGCCGCCGCCATGGCGTTGGCCCATTCGTCACCCGTGCCGTCAGCGCGGCACGCCTTCAACGACGCCGGCCGCAACGAGTGCGCGGCCCGCGTCGCAGTCGATGCCGTCCGGCTCAATGCGGGCCGACGGTTTCCAACCGAAAGGTGAATACGTGCGTAAGACCAAAGCGGTCCTGGCGTTCCTGGCCGGCCTCGCACTGGTTATCCCGGGCGGAGCGGCCCAGGCGGACGACCGGACCGACGTCGGGAACGGCCGCGCGGCCTGCAGCAACGGTGAGCTCTGCTTCCAGCTGAGCTGGGACAACTTCAGCACCTCGGCGTACCAGCGGCACTTCTGGTGGAGCGACGGCAACCACGTCGACAACTACTGGCACAACGTCTGGCCGCCGGAGAGCACGACCTTCTCGATCAGGGACTCCATCGAAGGCGTCTGGAACCGCGACACCGAGTGCGCCCTCTGGCTCAGGGACATCACGAGCTCCGGTTCCTGGGTCTACTACAGCGTGACGACCCGCGGCCAGCGGGAGAACGTCGGGGCCGATCGGAACAACGCGCACGAGCGCTGCTAGGCGCCGGTTTCCGCCCCGTGCCGGGGCGCTGACCGACGAATGAAGGGCCGACCCGGCGCCCAGCCGACTGGCAGGGCCGGGCGCCGGGCGGCTCCCCGGCACGCGACGAAGCAGGCCACCGAAACGGGGCGCCGACAAGGCGAGCCGACATAGCGTGGCGGCAAGGAGCGCCGACGAATCGAGCGCGAAACACCACCGGCAGATGACCGACGCTGCGGGTGGCAGAAGTAGAGCGACACAAGTAGAGGTGTATGACGTGAATGGATGTGGCCGGCCCGGCGTCCGGCGGCTTGGAATTGTCGCGCTCCTCGCGGCCTCGCTGGTGATGGGCGTGGGCGCGTGCAGGGAGTCCGAGGAGACGGACAGGTCCGTGGCCATTCCCGACGAGAAGCATCCGTACTCGGTGTTCCTGGGCGAGGAGCTCGGCCTGGTCGATTACGCATTCCTCAAGGTGCGTAACAGGTGCCTGGCGGACAACGGCTTCCCGCAGAACCTCCGCATCATGCTGGACCGTCCCGGAAACCCGTTCGCGCACTTCATCGTCTCGGCCCGCACGTTGGGCCCGACCAGCGAGACGGAGGCCCGGCGGATCGGCTTCGGCTACGACCAGCCGGCCAAGCCGGCGGCGGTGGTGAGCTTCGACCCGAACTACGACAAGGCACTGGAGCGCTGCTCCGAGCGGGCATGGGGCCGGCTCGGCGAGGACGCCGAGCAGGTCTACGAGAGCTACTTCGACCTCGGCAACAAGCTCGGCGAGCCGCTCTGGGGCATGATCGACGACCGGATGGACCGGGCGATGCCCGGCAAGCTGATGGCGTGCCTCACCGGCAAGGGTTACCGGATCCCGCAGCGGGAGAAGTTCCTGCGCCGCCCGAACCCGCGCGAGATCGGCGTACGCATCGGGATGCCGGACGGCGGCCCCGCGGCCCGGTGGGTCCCGCCCCGCATCCCGGGGACGGTCCAGGTGGGCCCGCCCGGGACGGCGCGGCGGTACCAGGCGCCGCCGGCGGAAGGTGCGCTGGCGGTGGCCTGGCTGCAGTGCCGCGAGTCCACCGGGTTCACCGCGCACCAGCTCGCGGTCGCCGCCGAGGTGCAGCGGGAGCTGGTCGGCAAGTACGAGGACGTCCTGGCCGAGCTGAACCCGCGCGTCCAGCGGGTCGCCCGGGAGGCGACCGCCCTCATCGGGTCGGCATGACCGGCCAGGCCACGCCGCCGCCGGGCCGCACCGGGCTCGGCCGCCGCCGCCGGACGGCGATGCTCGCGGCGTCCGCGGTGGCGCTGGTGCTGCTCGCCGTGGGCGCGGCCGTCGTGGTGGGCCCGACGCTGCGCTCGCCGGCCCAACTGGCGGCCGACGCGGCGCCGCCCGCGCCGTCGCTGGTCACGGTGCCGGCGGAGCGGCGCGTGCTCGCCGAGGCGGTGGTGCTGCGGGGCACCGTCCGGCCGGGCGCGCGGGTGGCCGTCACCGTGCCGGCCAGCGCGACCGGGCCGGACAACGTGATCACGGACGTCAGGGTGGCGGCGGGCGACCGCCTGCGCGAGGGCCGGGTCATCGTGGAACGGTCCGGCGAGCCGATGTTCGGCCTGGTGCTGCCGTTCCCCCTGTACCGCGACGTGCGGGCCGGCCACCGCGGGCCGGACGTGCGGGAGGTGCAGCGGGCGCTGCGCCGGCTGGGCCACGGCGGCCCCGTGTCGGGCACCTTCGACAGCGCCACCCAGCGGGCGCTGGCGGCGCTGTACCGGGCGCACGGCTACGCCGTGCCCCGCGACGGCGGCCCCGCCGCGCAGCCCGGGGGCGGTGCGGCGGCCGGGGCCGGTACGGCCGCCGGGGCGCCGCTGCTGCTCCGCTCAGCCGTGCTGGTGCTGGACCGGGCGGGCCGGAAGGTGAGCCGGGTCCGGGTGCGGGTCGGCGACATCCTGGCCGAGGCGGGCACGGCCCTGGTGGAGTTGGATCGCAAGCCGCCCACGCTGGTCGGGGTGGCCGCCCCCGACCAGGTCCCGCTGCTGCGCCCCGGGCAGGCCGCGACCGTCACCGACGACGCGAGCGGCGGGACCGCGCGGGCGGAGGTCGGCTCGGTCGGCGACCGCCAGGTCACCGGGGCGGACGGCGCCGTCGGCGTCGAGGTCCGGTTCCGCCTGACCAAGGGCGGGCCGGGCGCCGAGAGCGACAGGTCCGTGCGGATCGACGTCGAGGCCGCGAGCGGGCGTGCGCCGGTGCTGGCGGTGCCGGTGTCCGCGGTCTTCTCCCGGGTGGACGGCACCACGTTCCTGACCGTCGCGCGGCCGGGCGGCCGGACCGAGGACGTCACGGTGCGCACCGGGCAGATCGCCGGCGGGTGGGTGGAGATCCGGCCGGCCACCGGCGGTCGCGTCGCGGCGGGCGTCGAGGTCGTCGTGGGCGAGCGGGCGCCGCTCGGGGAGCGCTGAGCGGCGATGCTGAGACTGCGCGGGGTGACCCGCACCTACCAGGACGGCCAACCGGTGCACGCGCTGCGGGCGGTCGACCTGGACATCGCCGCCGGCGACTACGTCACGATCACCGGGCCGTCCGGCTCGGGCAAGACCACGCTGCTGAACGTGCTCGGCCTGCTGGACACGCCGGACTCGGGTTCGTACCAGATCGGCGGCGTGGAGACCGCGGGCGCCGGGGAGGCCATCCGCACGGCGATCCGCGGTCAGGTGTGCGGCTTCGTCTTCCAGGCGTTCCATCTCCTGCCCGGGCGCACCGCGCTGGAGAACGTCGACCTCGCGATGATCTACGGGCCGCACCGGCGGCCGCAGCGGCGGCGGCTGGCAGCGGCGGCGCTGGACCGGGTGGGGCTGTCGCACCGCCTCGACGCGGATCCCGCGCAGCTTTCGGGCGGGGAGAAGCAGCGGGTCGCGATCGCGCGGGCGGTGGCGCCGCACCCGCATATCGTCTTCGCCGACGAGCCGACCGGCAATCTGGACAGCGCCAACACGGCCAACGTGCTGAGCCTGCTGCGCCAACTGAACGACGACGGCCTGACGCTGGTCGTGGTCACCCACGACGCCGAGGTCGCCGCGGCGGGCCGACGCCGGATCCGGGTCGTCGACGGGGTGGTGGCCGAATGCTGAGGCGACGCCGCGACGCCGCGTCGTGGGCCGCGCTGGGGGTCCGGCCGCCGCGGCTCGGGGCCGCGGACCTGGCCCGCGAGGCGGTGATGTCGGTGTCGCGCCACCCGGTGCGGTCGCTGGTCACCGTGATCGGCACCATCCTGGGCGCGGGCGCGTTCGTGTCCATCCTGGGCCTCAGCTCCACCCTCGGCGAGCAGGTGTCCTCGTCGTTCGACGTCCGCCGCGCCACCGAGGTGATCGTGCGGGCCGAGGGCCCGGAGCTGGACCACGGCTGGTTGGGCGGCGCCGCGCTGGCCCGCGTCGAGGGACTGAACGGGGTGGTCCACGCCGGCCGCCGGGTGGCGCTGAAGGAGCGGCAGCTGCGCCGGACGAAGCACGGCTGGGAAGAGCCCACCGGCGCGCAGATCATCGGCGCCGACCCGGGCGCGCTGCGGGTGATGGCTCCCACGCTGACGGTCGGGCGGCTGTACGACGACTTCCACGAGGACAACGGGACCCCGGTGGTCCTGCTCTCGGCATCGGTGGCCCGCCAGGTGGGGGTGGACCGGGTCGGCGTCGCGGTCTTTCTCGACGGCCGCGCCCTCACCGTGATCGGCATCTACCGCGACGTCGCCCGGCGCACCGAGGCGCTGACCGCCGCGCTGGTCCCGTTCTCCGTGGCAACCCGGCTGGCCGGGCCGCCGGCGGGCGCCGCCGACCTGCAACGGGACGTCGTGATCTCCACGGCCCCGGGCGCGGCGCGGGTGATCGGCGACCAGGCGCCGCTGGCCCTGCGGCCCGAGGGGCCGGCGGAGCTGCGCGCGCTGGCCCCGCCGGACCCGCGCACCCTGCGGCGCGAGGTCGAGGGCAGCGTCCGGCGCTCCACCGTCCTCGTCAGCGTCGTCGCCCTCCTGATCGGCACCATCTCCGTCGGGAACTCCACCACGGCCGGGATCGCGGCGCGGATCGGCGAGATCGGCCTGCGCCGGGCGACCGGCGCCCGGGCGAGGCACATCTTTTTCCAGCTGATCGCGGAGACGTCCCTGCTGGGCGGCCTCGGCGGTGCCGTCGGTGCGCTGCTGGGCATCCTCGTCACCGCGGTGGTGTCGCTGGTCAACGGCTGGACGCCGGTCATCGCGTACGGGTCGGTGGCGGTCGCCTGCGCGGCCAGCACCGCCGCGGGGCTGCTCGCGGGTTTCCTGCCGGCCGTGCGGGCCACCCGGATCGCGCCGATCCGGGCCCTGCAACGGTAGCCCAGCCCGGCCCAGCCCAGGCCCAGGAACGGGCGAGCGTACGGCGGACTACCGGGGGATCAGCGTGAGCAGCGACGCCTCCGGCCGGCAGGAGAACCGGATCGGGGCCGTGGGATGGGTGCCGAGCCCGGCCGAGACGTGCAGCCACGCCGGCGAGCCCGGCCAGCGGTGCAGCCCGCGGGCCATCGACCGGGGCAACCCGCAGTTGGTGATCAGCGCGCCGACCAGCGGCACCCGCACCTGCCCACCGTGTGTGTGCCCGGCCAGCAGCAGCTCGAAGCCGTCCGCCGCCATCCGGTCGAGCAGCGCCGGCTCGGGCGTGTGGGTGACCGCCAGCCGGACGTCCGCGTCCGGCGAGACCCGACCGGCCACGGCGTCGTAGTCGTCCCGCTCGACGTGCGGGTCGTCCACCCCGACCAGCTCCACCGTCCGGCCGCCCGCCTTGATCGAGGTGCGGGCGTTGTTGAGGTCGGCCCAGCCGGCGACGCTCAGCGCCACCCGCAGGTCGCCGTGCGGCAGGTCCACGCCCTGTACGTATTCGCGGTCGCGGTCGAAGTACGTCAACGGGTTCTTCCACACCGGCCCGCGGTAGTCGTTCGAGCCGAAGACGAAGGCGCCGGGGCGGTCCAGCAGCGGCTCGAACGCGCGCAGCACGCCCGGCACCGCGCCGGGGTGGGCAAGGTTGTCGCCGGTGACGACGACCAGGTCGGGGTCGGTGCCGGCGAGCGCGGCCACCCAGTCCTGCTTGCGCCGCTGGCCGGGCGTCATGTGCAGGTCGGAGAGGTGCAGCACGCGCAGCGGCTCGGCGTCGGGGGCCAGCACCGGCACGTCGAAGCGGCGCAGCGTGAACAGGTTCCGTTCCACGAGCGAGGCGTACGCGAACGCTGTCGCGCCGAGGACGGCGGTCGTGGTGGCCACGCGGGCGGGCGAGGGCGTACGCATGCCTGCCAGGGTAGTTTGACCGACCATGGGCAATCTGAAGGACTCCCTGACGGCGGACCTGCGCGCCGCGATGAAGGCGCGCGACGAGCTGACCACCGCCACCTTGCGGATGGCGCTCGCCGCCGTCCGGACGGCGGAGGTGGCCGGTGCGGCCGCCCGCGAGCTGTCCGACGCGGAGGTGCGGGCGGTGCTGACGAAGGAGGCCAAGAAGCGGCGGGAGGCGGCCACCGCCTTCGGCGACGCCGGGCGGGCCGAGCAGGCCGCGCGGGAGCGCGCGGAGGGCGAGCTGATCGAGCGCTACCTGCCGGCGCAGCTCTCCGACGCCGAGCTGGCGGAGCTGGTCGCGGCGGCGCTCGCCGCCGGCGGCCTGCGCGGCATGGCGCAGCTCGGCCCGGCGATGAAGGCGGTCCAGGCCGCCGTGGCCGGGCGGGCCGAGGGAGGCAGGGTGGCGGCGGAGGTACGCCGGCAGCTCACCGGCTGACGGGCGGCCCCGCGCCCCGGCGGCGGACCGGACCGGCGGCGGTCCGGACTTGCGGCGGTCCGGACTTGCGGCGGACCGGACTTGCGGCGGACCGGACCAGTGGCCGACCAGTGGGCGACCGATGGCGCGCCGGCCCATCCTGGTCCGGCGTACTGTCCGCCGAGCCCGAGGTGCATGATGAGACGCTTGCTGGTCGCCGGGTCCTGTGCCGCCGT
>DASQDS010000768.1:0-4319 GCA_035634075.1 Pilimelia sp.
CCGGCGGGTCCGCCCGGCCCGGCGCAGGGGACGGCCCGGCCCGTCGCCGCCAGCGCCGCCGTACCGGTCGCCAGCCGCGCGACACCGCCGAACGACTTCGCCGCACCGCCACCGGCCGTCTCGGCGCCCCGGTCGCGCGTCTACGGCAGCCCGGCCCCGCCCCCGGTCGAGGAAGTGCCGGAGCCGGCGCAGCTCCGCGACGACCAGGCCGCGCAGGCCGACTGGCCGCAGGCGTACGCCGACCGGCCGGACGCCCAGCCGGACTGGCATGCCGCGCCCGAGCCGCCGGGTTACCCCCACGCCCAGCCGGACTGGCAGGACGCCGAGCCCGCCGGTCCACCCGACCGGCCGGAGTACCCGTACGCAGAGCAGGACCGGCAGCCGGCCCAGCCGGACTGGCCGCAGGCCGAGACCGGCTACCCCGGTCCGGCCGCGCACCGCGGCGCCGCCGCGGTCGGTGCTCCGGCGCCCCCGCCGGGGCTGCCGGACTGGCCCGGCGACCCGCACCGCGAGGCCGCGGACCCGTTCGCCGCCGGTGCGGCGCCCTACGCCGACCCGTTCGGCCCCGGCCAGGGCGGCCTCGGGCAAGGCGGCCCCGGGCAACACGGCCTCGGGCAAGGCGCCGGATTCGCCCCCGGGCCGGTAGGCCGCGTCGGCCCGCCGGCCGGCGGGATGTACGGCTCCCCGGCCCAACCGGACCGGTTCGACACCTTCCGGCCCGCGGAGCAGCCGTTGGCGACGCCGCGGGTGGAAACCGACGCCAAAGCCGAGGCGGAGCCGACTCCGCAGGTGCGCAACGGGCGGGTCCTGCTGGCCGTGCTGACGGCCGCCGCGCTGCTGCTGGTGGTCCCGTTCGGGATCGTCTGGCTGGCCACGCGCGGCAGCGACGGCGGCTTCCCGGTGAACAGTTGCGTCCGGCAGGCCGGCAGCGAAGCCGCCCCGGTGCGGTGCGGGGAGCAGGGCAGCTTTCAGATCGTCTCAAAGGTGGACGACCAGGCGAAGTGCCCGGACGCCAACCAGCCCGTCGCGGTTCTGCCGAACAAGAACCTGGTGCTCTGCCTGCGCCCGTACGTCGCGGGCTAGCCCGGAGCGCGACACAGCCATGACTCGCCAAGACTGACCGCACGCCACCCAATCCCGTCCGGAAGACGCCGCCCGCGGACGTCCGCGACCCGGGCCGACCCCGCAGACTGAAGAACATGACGACCGCCACCGCCGGGACACCCCGCGTCCGCGCCCCCGAGCTGCGCGGGCGCGGTTGGCTGAACACCGGGGAGTCGGGGCTCACGCTGGCCGGGCTACGCGGAAAGATCGTGCTGCTCGACTTCTGGACCTTCTGCTGCATCAACTGCCTGCACGTCATCGACGAGCTGCGGCCGTTGGAGCGCCGCTACGGCGATGTGCTGGTGGTCGTCGGCGTGCACTCGCCCAAGTTCGCCCACGAGCGGGACCCCGACGCCCTGGCCGCGGCGGTGGAGCGGTACGGCGTCACGCACCCCGTGCTGGACGATCCCGAGCTGGTGACGTGGCAGCAGTACGCCGCGAAGGCGTGGCCGACGCTGGCCGTGGTCGACCCGACCGGGTACCTGGTCACCACCATGGCCGGCGAGGGCCATGCCGAGGGCCTGGCGCGGGTCATCGACCAGCTCGTGGCCCGGCACGAGGCCGCGGGCACCCTGCGTCGGGGCGACTCGCCGGACGCGCCGCCGCCGCCCGCCCGGTCGGCCCTGCGCTTTCCCGGCAAGGCGATCGTCGCGCCCGCCGGCGGCTTCCTCGTCAGCGACTCGGCGCACCACCAGGTCGTGGAGCTGGCGGCGGACGCCGAGACGGTGCTGCGGCGGTTCGGGTCGGGGGCGCGCGGCCGGGCGGACGGGCCGGCCGACGCCGCCTCGTTCGCCGAGCCGCAGGGGCTCTGCCTGCTGCCGGCCGCCGCCGCAACCGCGGCCGGGTACGACCTGCTGGTCGCCGACACCGCCAACCACCTGCTGCGCGGCGTCCGGCTGGACACCGGAGAGGTCACCACCGTCGCGGGCACCGGCCGGCCGTGGCGTACCGGCTCCGGTGCCGCGGCGGGCGCCGCGCGCGCCGTCGACCTGTCCTCCCCCTGGGACCTGGCCTGGTACGACGGCCGGGTCGTCGTCGCGATGGCCGGCATCCACATGCTGTGGGAGTTCGACCCGGCCCGCGGCACGGCGGGCGGCTACGCGGGCACCACGGTAGAGGCGCTGCGCGACGGTCCGCTGCCGGACGTGTGGCTCGCCCAGCCGTCCGGCCTGTCGGTCTCGGCGGACGGGGGCCGGCTGTGGCTCGCGGACAGCGAGACCAGCGCGCTGCGGTACGTGGCGCAGGGCGCGCTGCACACCGTCGTGGGCCAGGGGCTGTTCGACTTCGGGCACCTCGACGGGCCGGCCGCGGGCGCCCTGCTGCAGCACCCGCTTGGGGTGTGCGCCCTGCCCGACGGGTCGGTGCTGATCGCCGACACCTACAACGGGGCGGTGCGCCGCTACGACCCGGCGGCGGACGCGGTGACCACAGTGGAGTCCGGCCTTGCCGAGCCCAGCGACCTGGTGCGCACGGCTGACGGGGCGGTGCTCGTCGTCGAGTCGGCCGCGCACCGCCTGGTGCGGCTGGCCCCCGGCGCGCTGTCCGCGGCCGGCGCGAGCACGGTGACCGGCGTCCGGCAGCGCACCGAGCGGCCGCCGAGCCACCTCGCCCCGGGCGCGGTCACCCTGGACGTCGTCTTCACGCCCGCGCCGGGCCAGAAGCTCGACGACACCTACGGCACCCCTACCCGGCTGGAGGTCTCCGCCTCACCACCGGAGCTGCTGCTGGCCGGGGCGGGCATCACCACCGACCTCTCCCGGCGCCTGACGATCAACCCGGAGATCGCCGCGGGCGTCCTCCAGGTGGTGGCGCAGGCGGCGACGTGCGACGCGGACGCCGAGCACGCGGCCTGCCACCTCACCCGGCAGGACTGGGGCGTCCCGGTGCGGGTCACGGCGGACGGGCTGCACCGGCTGCCGCTCGTCCTCCGCGGCCTCGACACCTGAGGGGTGACCGTTGCGGCCCTCGACCGTGCCGCCCGCCGACCCGGTCGAGCGACGTCGACAGAAGTTATTCTTGGCAACTTTGTGTCACCAGCGAACACAAAGTCGCCAAGAATAACGTCGCCGGCCGAAGCGGGGAGCCCGTCCGGCCCGACGTAGCGGCTAAGGCCGGGGCGGCGTCAGGCGGTGAACGGCTCCAGCGCGACGCCAGCCACCGCCAGCGCCGCCCGGACCCGCTGCGCCAGCGTGACGGCGCCGGGCGTGTCGCCGTGGACGCAGATCGACCCGACGGCGCACGGCACCGTGGTGCCGTCGACGGCGGTCACCCGGCCGGTGGTGGCCATCAGCACGGCCCGCTCGACCACCGCGTCAGCGTCGGTCACGACGGCATCCGGCGCGGACCGGGGCACCAGAGCGCCGTCGGGCTGGTAGGCGCGGTCCGCGAAGCCCTCCGCGACCACGGTGAGCCCCTCCGCCCCGGCCACCCGGGCCAGCACCGAGCCGGGCAGGCACAGCACGGGCAGCGCGGGGTCGTAGTCGCGGACCGCGGCCACCACAGCCGCCGCCTGGGTCTGGTCCACCGTCGCCACGGTGTAGAGGGCGCCGTGCGGCTTGACGTAGCGGACCGCGGTGCCGGCCGCCCGGCAGAACCCGTCGAGGGCACCGAGCTGGTAGAGCACGTCGTCGCGCAGGTCGCCGAAGGCGTACTCGATCCGCCGCCGGCCGAAGCCGGCCAGGTCGCGGTAGCCGACCTGCGCGCCTACCGCGACGCCGGCCGTGGCGGCGCGGGCGGTGACGGCCCGCATGGTGGCCGGGTCGCCGGCGTGGAAGCCGCAGGCGACGTTGGCGGAGGTCACGACGTCGAGCAGGCCGGCGTCGTCGCCGAGCCGCCAGACGCCGAAACCCTCGCCGAGGTCAGCGTTGAGGTCCATGGAACGTCACCGTAGTTCCCGGGCGGGCCTGCGCGAGGGCCGGCAGGTCGCCGCCGTCGACGACGCCGACGACCGGGTAGCCGCCGGTGGTCGGGTGGTCGGCGAGGAAGATCAGCGGCTGCCCGTCGGCGGGCACCTGCACGGCGCCGAGGACGACGCCCTCGCTGGGCAGCTCGCCGGCCCGCGCGCGGGCCAGGGCCGGTCCGGCCAGTCGCGCGCCGACCCGGTTGCTCAACGGACTGATCGTGTACGCCGACGCGAGCAGCCCGGCCAGCGACTCCGCCGTGAACCAGTCGTCGCGGGGCCCCTGCCGCAGGCGCAGCGCCACGGCGGTCGGGGC
>DASQDS010000769.1:0-1667 GCA_035634075.1 Pilimelia sp.
CGCCATCCAGCACACCGAGCGCCCCGGCTTCCGTGCGGTCGGCGCCTTCGTGCAGACCCGCGACGGCGAGGTCCTCGTCGGGTTCGGCTACGGCTACGTGATCGCCCCCGGCCAGTGGTGGCACGACCAGGTGCGTGCGGCTCTCGACCGCCGGACGGCGAAGCGCTGGCTGCCCGGAGCCTTCGAGGTGTGCGAGCTGCACGTCCACCCCGACCACCAGAGCCGGGGGCTGGGCCGCCGGCTGCTGCACGCCCTGGTGGCCGACCTGCCCCACCCGGCCGCGCTGCTGTCGACCCCGGACAACGACACCAAGGCCTTCCGGCTGTACCACGCCGACGGCTTCGTCGACCTGGCCCGCAACCACCGCTTCCCCGGCGACTCGCGGCCCTTCGCGATCCTCGGTGCCCGCCTGCCGCTGCCGTCCCCGGCGCCCCGGCCCGACCCCGCGTGAGCGCGCACGACGTCTCCGTCGACGCCGTCGTCGTCGGTTCCGGGCACAACGGGCTGGTCGCCGCCTGCTACCTGGCCCGCGCCGGGCTGCGGGTGGAGGTCCTCGAGCGCGACGAGGTGCTCGGCGGCGCGGTCTCCACCGTGGAGCGCTGGCCCGGCGTCCGCGTCGACCGCGGCTCCAGCGCGCACGTCATCGTCCGGCAGAGCGGCATCGTCGAGGAGCTCGACCTCGCCGCCCACGGCCTGCGCTACGTCGACTGCGACCCGTGGGGCTTCGCACCCGCCCCCTCCCCCGGCGACCCCGGCCCCGACGGCCGGCCGCTGGTCTTCTCCGTCGACCTGGACGCCACCTGCGCCTCGATCGCCGCCGCCTGCGGCCCGGAGGACGCCGCCGCCTACCGCCGCTTCGTGGCGGTGTGGGCCCCGCGCAGCCGCGCCGTCGTCGGCTCCTTCGCGCGGCGGCCGACGGTGGGCGGACTGGCCCGCTCCTTCTGGCCGATCGGCGCGCCCGCCGACGGCCGGCCGCGGACCTCCGGCGGCGACATCGCCGTCGACTTCCTCGGCTCCGGCGACGCGCTGCTGGACCGCTGGTTCACCAGCGAGCGGCTCAAGGCGGCACTGGCCTGGTTCGGCGCGCAGTCCGGCCCGGCGATGTCCGAGCCCGGCACCGCGGCGATGGTCGCCTGGGCGACGCTGCTGCACGACGTCCCGCCCGGCCACCCGGTGGGCGGCTCGGGCGGGCTCACCCAGGCGTTGCGCGCCCGGCTGGAGTCCGACGGCGGGCACGTGACCCTGGGGGACGGCGCCGCGCGGCTGCTGGTGCAGGACGGCCGGGTGACCGGCGTCGAGACCGTGTCGGGACGGCGGGTGGCGGCCCCGGTCGTCGTCGCCGCGTGCCACGTGCTGGCCACCCGCGACCTGGCCGGCGAGCACGCCCCGCCGGCGCTGGCCGACGCCGCTCCACCGGTGGGCAACGGCTTCGGCCTGGTGGTCCGGGCGCTCACCGACGCCCCGCCGGCCTACCCCGGGGTCGACCCGGCGGCGGCGCTGGGCGGGCTGCAGCTGCTGTGCACCGCCCGGGCGCAGCTGGCCGCCGCGCACGGCGACTGGCTGGCCGGCCGGTTGCCGCGCGAGCCGGTGCCGCTGGCGATGTGCTTCTCCGCCACCGACGACACCCTCGCCCCGCCCGGGCAGCACGTGGTCACCGTGTGGGGCCA
>DASQDS010000770.1:0-10319 GCA_035634075.1 Pilimelia sp.
GCCGGCGGCGGGGTCGCCGCCCTCCGCGCGGTAGTCGCCGAGCTGCTCGGCCAGGGCCGCCCGGGCCCGGGAGAGGCGCGACTTCACCGTCCCGGTCGGCACGTCGAGCACCCCGGCGATCTCCTCGACCGGCAGGTCGGCGAAGTAGTGCAGGACCACGACCTGCCGGTACGGCTCCGCCAGCGTGGCGAGGGCGTCGCGCAGGTCCGTCCGCTCCGGCCCGGGCGGCGGGGCGACGGTGCGGGTCACCGGCCGGTCCCGCAGCAGGATGGTGTCGAGCAGCTTGCGCCGACGCCACCGGCGGCGGACCACGTTGATCGCCACGGTGCGCAGCCACGCCTCCGGGCTGTCCATCCCGGCCAGCCCGCCGGGGCGGGCCAGCGCCCGGGCGAACGCCTCCTGGACCACGTCCTGCGCCTCCGTGAGGTCGGTGGTGAACGCGAACACCTGCGCCACCAGGCGTCGGTAGGAGGCGTGGTAAAGCTCGCCGATCGCCTGCTCCGCTGCTGGTGGTGGGTCCGCGGCGCGGTCCATCCGCACGTGGCGAGTCCTTCCGGTCGGGGCCCGTCCAGCGTAAGAGCCCCCAGGTGCCGGGCGGGTTCCCGCCGGTGCGGCGGATGCTGTCAGAATTGCCGACATGCCCGCTCCCGACAGCGCCGCACGCCCCCGCGTGCTCTCCGGCATCCAGCCGACCGCCGATTCTTTCCACCTCGGTAACTATCTGGGGGCGGTGCGCAACTGGGTGGCGATGCAGGACACCCACGACACCTTCTACTGCGTGGTCGACCTGCACGCGATCACCTCCGGGCACGACCCGGCGCTGCTCCGCGAGCGGACGCGGGTGTCTGCGGCCCAGCTGCTCGCCCTGGGGCTGGACCCGGAGCGGTGCACGCTGTTCGTCCAGTCGCAGGTGCCGGAGCACGCGCAGCTGGCCTGGGTGCTGAATTGCCTCACCGGATTCGGCGAGGCCAGCCGGATGACGCAATTCAAGGACAAGTCGCTCAAGCAGGGGGCGGACAGGTCGACGGTCGGCCTCTTCGCGTACCCGATCCTGCAGGCGGCGGACATCCTGCTCTACCAGGCCGACGCCGTGCCGGTGGGGGAGGACCAGCGGCAGCACCTGGAGCTGACCCGCGACCTGGCGCAGCGCTTCAACCACACGTTCGGGCCGACGTTCACCGTGCCGGCGCCCTTCATCGGGAAGGACGCCGCCAAGATCACTGATCTGCAGGAGCCGACGGCGAAGATGTCCAAGTCGTCATCGTCGCCGACCGGGCTCATCGAGCTGCTGGAGGAGCCGGCGCGCGCGGCCAAGAAGATCAAGTCGGCGGTCACCGACACCGGCCGGGAAGTGATCTTCGACCCGGCGGCCAAGCCCGGCGTGTCCAACCTGCTGACCATCTACGCCGCGCTGACCGGGCGGACGATCGACGCGCTTGTCGAGGCGTACGCGGGCCGCGGTTACGGCGACCTGAAGAAGGACCTGGCCGAGGTCGTCGTGGAGTTCCTCCGGCCGATCCAGGAGCGCACCCGCGCCTACCTGGACGAGCCGGCCCACCTGGACAAGGTCCTCGCGCTCGGGGCGGAGAAGGCGCGGGCGGTGGCGGCACCGACCCTACGGACGGTGTACGACCGGGTCGGCTTCGTCGCCGCGCGGCCGAGCTGACCCGCGCAGCCGTGCCTGACCCGGACCGGTCGATCGGCGGCGGTGCCGAGCCGCCCGCGCAGGTCGGCGGCGGTGCCGAGCCGCCCGCGCAGATCGGCGTCGCCATCGACATCCCTGAGCCGTGGGGCGCTCAGCTCACCCGCCGCCGCGCGCTGGCGGGCGACCCGCAGGCGGCGTACGTGCCCGCCCACCTGACCCTGCTGGGCCCCACCGAGGTCCCGGCGAAGCGGCTGGCGGCGGTGGAGCGGCACCTCGCCGCGGTGGCCGCCGCCCACCGGCCGTACCACGTGCACCTGCGCGGCACCGGCACCTTCCGCCCGGTGACGGAGGTGGTGTTCGTCGCGGTGGCGGCGGGCATCAGCGAGACCGAGCTGCTCGCGGAGGCGATCACCGCGGCACCGGAGTTGCGCCGGGACACCCGCTTCCCGTACCACCCGCACGTCACGGTGGCGCAGGACGTGCCGCCCGAGGCGCTGGACGCCGTGTTCGAGGACCTCGCGGGGTATTCGGCGCGGTTCCTGGTGACGGGGTTCACGCTGTTCTCCCACAGTGGCGAGCGGCGCTGGCAACCGCGCCGCGACTTCTCGCTGGGCGCCTGAGGTCATGCTCGGCCTCGGGCGGGTGATCGCGGCCATCGAGCGCGGGATCGCCGCCGCCCGGCGCCGGTCGCGGCGGTTCGACCACGCCTGGCGGGCGGCCGACCGGTACGGCGAGGTGCTGGCCGGGCGGCTGGCGGCGGCGATCGCCTACTACGGGTTCTTCGCGGTGTTCGCGCTGGCCCTGCTGGCGTACGCGGTGCTCGGCTTCGTCCTCCAGCGCAACCTCGCGGTCTACGCCGCTGTCGGCGCCTTCCTGGAGGTGAACCTGCCGTGGCTGGAACCGCAGTCCATCGAGGCCAGCAGCGGCCAGGTCGCCTTCATCGGCATCGCCGGCCTGGTGGTCACCGGGGTGGGCTGGATCGAGGCGATCCGCTCGTCCCAGCGGCTGGTCCACGGCGTCGAGCAGCAGCCGGGCAACATTGCGGTCCGCTGGCTGGTGGACCTGGGCCTGCTGGTCGCTCTGTTCCTGCTGCTGGCGGTCTCGCTAGCGACCGTGTACGCGCTGGAGTGGCTCGTCGAGGAGCTGACCGGCGGGCCCTCGGTGCTGCTGGCCACGATCGGCTGGATCTTCTCGGTGCTGGTCAACATCGTGCTGGCGGCGGCGCTGCTCGGCGGCGTGCCCCGGCTCCGGCTGCCGATGCGCGCGCTGGTGCCCGTGGTGCTGCTCGTGGGCGGCGGGATCACCGTGCTCAACACGGCCGGCCAGTGGGTGATCGAGCGGGTGCGGGACAACCCCGCGTACACGGTGATGACCAGCGCGGTCGCCGTGCTGCTGTACCTCTACCTGTTCAACCAGATGCTGCTGTTCGGCGCCGCGTTGATCGCTACCAGCGGCAGCGGGAGACGGACAAGAGGGGAAACGGCGGATTTTGTCCGACCTTCGGGCTAATATGGCTCACACCCATTCCCACACGTCACCAGGAGGCTCAAAGGTAGTGGACAACCCCACCGACACCGACAACGTACTGATCCGGCGCCGGCTCGGCGCCGGGTCGCTCCGGCATAGGTACGAACACATTCCGCGACCCCACACCCGACCAGAGAGGGCGGTCCGTTGTTCAACGAGTGACGTCGGGTCAATCGCCCACGCACACCGGGCGCGGGCACCAACTGCATGGACGCGGCCCGGGGCCATCGGCTCCGGGCCGCGCGCGTCGCCGCCGGTCGCGGGCCGGGCGCGGCAGCAGCCGGCCGACCGGTGGCTCCATCGTCAGTTCTCCATGGAAGTACACCTCGCAACGGGCAGTCCATCGAGTTACCGGAAGTCACGATCTTACGTCGCTACGTCCGATTTCGGATAGTTTTCCCAGGGCGTCCACTCGATCTCGTAACGGCGCCCGGTCTGCGGCGCGACCGGCGAGTACTCGGCCTCGGTGGTCGTCGCGTTGTTGGTCCACTCGACCTGGTCGTCCCGGACGTGACTCCACTGGGCCGTGTCGTCCCGCACCTGTTTCATCTGCCGGGCGGCCATCGTGCGGGGGGTGTGCTGGCGCGGGAAGACAACGGTCAACGTCAGTTTGTCGAGTGGCTCTGACACCTTCTTCGCCAGGATAGGCCGGAACTCGGCGCGCTCGTCGAAGAGGTCCTGTTCGATGCGGATTTCGGCCTCCTGGTTCCGGCTCAGCGGGGTCTCCAGGTGAACGTAGTACCGCCGCCGCTCCGAGTCCTTCGCCTGCGTCTCGCAGACCAGGCGGTGCCCGTGGCTGAGGACCCGCACCTCGCTGGTGCCGTCGCCGGTCCAGTAGTAGCTGTTCTGGAAGAGTTCCACGTTGTCGCGGTTCGCCTTGATCTTGACCCGGATGGACTGCGTCTGCCTCCGCAGGTCGGCGGGGTCGAACTGGTAGGTGTAGTCGGCGGAGAGCCAGCGATAGTCCGGCCTCGTCGCCCGGCGCAGGATCAGCCCGGCGCCCAGCAGGACGGCGAGCGACGCGATTAGCAGCACAGTCCCCCAGAACACCGCCGGCCCCCGGCTGGCGCCCACGCGGTACAGGAACACCGCGCCGCCGCCGACGATGACCGCCAGCCAGGTGACGTTGCGGTACGTGCCGACCCAGCCGCTGACCCGGCCGAGCCAGCCCGCGGCGGTGCTCACCGACGACATGCCGAGCCCTCCGCCGGCGGCGCGACCTGCAGGACCAGGGGCGGCAACCCCATGCGGCCGGACAGCCCGTGCACGATCTCGCGGAAGTACGGATGGGCGACCTCCAGGACGCTCACCGAGCCGAACGCCCGGAGGTCGTCGCGGTCCAGGTCGGCCCCGACCGCCAACCGGAACACCAGGTTCAGGGTGAGCGAGGCCGCGAAGACGGGCGTGTCCGCGCTGTCGACGCCCGACAGCTCGTAGCTGACGTCGTAGATCACGTGTCCGCTGGTCAGCGACATGCTCCGCTCCACGGCGACCGTCGGGGTGAGCGGTGCCGTGAACGACGGGACCAGCAGCTCCGCGCTCATCTTGCGCATCCGCAGGTCCACCAGCGACACCGACTCGGCCACCCGGTCCGAGACGACCCGCGATCCCGCCCGCACGGAGATCGTCACGGGACGAGTTCGGTGAGGGCCCGCACGTACCGGTCCCCGGGGCGGTCCACCTCAGCCGCAGCGGTGACCGGCAGCCCGTTCCCGGTGCCCCAGAAGGCCATGTCGGCCTGGCCGGACGCGACCGGCCGGAGCCACTCGTCCGGGTAGTCGATGGGGCTGTCGCCCGTCGGGGTGCGCCCGGCGTCCCGGTACGACAGCGTCCGGCTGCGCCAGGCGTCGAGGTGCCCGAGCGGCGACTCGCTCACCCGCAGGGCGAGCCGGCAGCCCAGGGCCCGCGAGTAGTCCTGCAGTGTCGACAGCCGGGGCTCTGTCTCGCCGGTTTCGAGGTCCGAGATGGAGGACTGCGTGGTGCGCAGCACCCGGGCGATGTGCGCCTGCGTGATGCCCCGGCGCTTGCGCAGGGCGACCAGCTCGGCCAGCATGCGCCGGCGGGCCCTCGCGTCGGGATCGTCGGCCGCTGGAACGCCCGGCCCGCCCCTGTCCGTCAGTCGCCCTCGCGTATGCACCATCGCTCCCTTGTCGGCCGGTCGTCCATTCGACGCCACCCGCCGGTTCGACGGCATCGCGGCGGCGCGACCGGTCGAGCGGATCTCTGCACCTCGGATAACGAAGATTGCGGTGCGCAGGGCGTCGCCGCGTCGCACAGAATGTCCGCTGCGCCGAACCAGACGGGCAAATTCGACAGGACGGTCTTTCCGGGCTAATTCGATCGGGTGATGCGCCGGGCGCCACCCTTGCTCGCGCGATCGGCCGGCCTCGGTACCATAAGGCACTAACATGCCTAGGCGACCCGACACAGAGGCGCGGCTGCGCCACCTCCGCGGCGGCACGCCGCCCGCGTTGTCCAGCGGCGGCACGCCGCCCCAGCGGCACAACGCCCGAACCATCGCGGCCCTCACCGGCAACCCCGGCTGCGCCCGGCGGGCCGTGGTCGACTCCGCCGGCGTGGACAAGGAGCTGCTGGCCCGGCACGCCGGCTTCGCGACCCCGTTCGGCCAGTCGCCGTTCGCCATCACCCGGGGCAACGTCTTCGAGGCCCAGGTCAAGGCCGACGGCTGCGCCGAGCTGCTGCGGCTGCTTGGCGACCTGCTGGGGCCGGACCTGGGCGCGGTCGGGTACACGGACCTCAACTCCGTCGACGGCAGGGAGGACGCGGCGCTGCGGCACGCGCACTCCCGTACGGCGCTCGCCGACGCGGCCGCCGAGCACGACGGCGGCGGAACGCTCCTCGACCACCCGCTGCTGCGCCTGGACGTCGCCGGCCAGGAGGTCTACCTGGAGCCGGACCTGGTCGCCTTCCGGCACGCCGGCGTTTTCCACATCATCGAGATCAAGTCGTTTCCCGTCATCGACGGCGTGGCGGACGGCGCCAAGGTGGGCGCAGCCGCCATCCAGGCGGCCGTGTACGTCCTCGCGCTGCGCCGGACGCTCGACCGCCCGTCGGCCGTCTCGCACAACGTGGTGCTGGTCTGCCCGCGCGACTTCTCCAACGCTCCGGTCGCCGCGCTGGTGGACGTGCGCCGGCAGCTCGCCGTGCTGGAGCACCAGCTCGCCCGGCTGGCCCGGGTGGACGCGCTGCTCGACGCGCTGCCGCCCGACCTGACCCTCGACCTCGCCGTCGATGCGACCGGCGCGCCCACCCGACCGGCGGCGGAGCTGGTAGCGGCGCTGCGCCAGGTGCCGGCCCGGTACGCCCCCGACTGCCTGGCGGCGTGCGACCTGTCGTACCTCTGCCGCGACGAGGCCCGCGGCACCACCGCCGCGCTCGGCGCCTCCGTGCGCGAGGAGCTCGGTGGGGTGGCCACCGTGGCCGAGGCCCTGGGGCTGGCCCACGGCACCCTCGCGCCGGCCGCCGACCAGGCGGACGCCGCCGCCCTCCTGCGCACGGCGGCCCGCGTCTACGCCGAGGCCCGTGGGGTCGCCGGGTGACGGCGGTGACGGCGTACGCCCGGGCGCGCGCCGCCGCCGCGGGCGTCGCCCAGCCGATCGCCACCGTGCGGCACCTGCACATCGCCGACCGACCGCTGGTGCTCGTGCCGCTCACCCTCGCCGGCGAGGCGAACGCCCCGCTCGCCGCCCTCGCCGGCACGGACCCGGCCCGGCCCACCCTGCTCGTCGTGCCGCAGCCGCGTGACCGGGACCTGCGCTTCGCCTTCGCCGCCAGGCTCGCCGCGGTGGTCATCGGGTACGTGGACAGCTTCGCCCGGGAGGTCGAGCCGCACCGCGACGGCGTGCGGTTCACCGACGCCCCGCAGCTCCTGGTGCCGAACCCCGGCGGGTTGGACTTCGTCCGGCTGTTCGGCCGCTCCACCCGCTTCCGCCGCACGACCGGGCCGTACCCCGTGGAGCCGGGAGTGCCGCTGCTCGGCCGGTGGCTGACCTGGTTCGCCGAACGCGCCGAGCACCCCGGCTCGTCGGCGTTGCTCGCGGCCACCGACGCGCTCGCGCTGCACTGGGCCACCGGCCAGAGCGCCGTGGAGGACGCCAACCTGGCCGCCCTGCTCGGCTGGCTCACCCCGCCGCCTGGGTCGACCGGCCCCGCCGCCGCCCGGCTCGCCGAGGACCCGCGGGTGTGGCCGCCCGCCGGCCCGGCCACCGATCCGGCGTTCGACACGGAGGTGCTCACGCCCGCCATCGCCGCGTACGGGGCCAGCCCCGCCGACTCCCCGGCCCGCGACCGGGCACTGTCCGAGCTGGTCGAGGCGCTGCGCGGCCAGCTCGAACCGACCTGGCGGCTGATGTGGCACGCCGTGGCGCTGCTGCGCACCGTGCCGGCCGGCGCCTCCGTGGCCGGCCGGTGGGCCGTCGACAGGTCCCGGTTCACCGAGCACTACCACCACGTCGCGGGCGGCGGGCCGCCCCAGGCGCGGCGGGACGGGGCCGTGGCCGCCGCGCGCCGGCTGAGCTGGCTGGAGAAGGAGCAGGCAGGGTACGAGGCGGAGCGCTCGTTCGACGACCCGCTGGTGATGGCGGGCCACCGGGTGGCCGGCGAGGCCTTCGCGGGCACCGTCGTCGAGGTCGACCGCGACCGGCGGGTGCCCGGCGGCAAGGGGCGGCTCGTCACCCGGCCGCTGGTCACGGTGCGCACGCCGGACCCCGTACACCTGGCCGTCGGGGTGGCCGTGGTGGCGACCACCCGGCGGCGGCAGACGGCCTCGGTGGTGTCGGTGGCCGCCAGCGTTTCGGAGACCTTCTTGACGTTGGAGCTCAGCGGCGGGATGGGCCGCGCGGCGGTGCCGCCGCCCGGCGCGGTGCCGGAGATCGGCGAGGAGCTCTGCTACACCAGCGTGCTGCCCGAGAACGTGCCGGCGCCCGGGCTGCCCGCCGTCGAGGACACGCCGTGGACGCACGGCGGGCCGCCGGCGCCGTACGTGCCGACCGATGACGACGCGCGGGAGGTGTGGGAGTGAACGGCCAGCCCGCGGCCGCCGCCGAGGCGGTCAGCCGGGCGATCCTGGACGACCTGCTGCGGGGCCACCACCCCGGCGTCGTCGTCGACTCCCCGCCCGGCGCCGGCAAGTCCACGCTGGTCGTCCGCGCGGCCGCCGAGATCGCCGCCACCGGCGCGCCGTTGATGATCGTGGCGCAGACCAACGAGCAGGTCGACGACCTGGTCGTCCGGCTGGCCGGGCTGTTCGCGCGGGACCTGCCCGGCGCCCGGATCGGCCGGCTCAGCCGAGCCGGCTACCTGCCGCCGGACCGGTTGGCCGGGCTGCCCAACGTGGTCGTCGGCAGCGACATCGCCGCCCTCGCGGCACCCACCGTCGTCATCTCCACCGCCGCCAAGTGGGCGCACGTCCGGGACCGCAGCTGGCGGTGGGCGATCATCGACGAGGCGTACCAGATGCGTTCCGACGCCCTGCTGGCGATCGCGGCGCGCTTCGAGCGGGCGCTCTTCGTCGGCGACCCCGGCCAGCTCGACCCGTTCTCGGTGGTGGAGAACGCCCGCTGGCGGGGGCTGACCTGGGACCCGATGCAGAGTGCCGTCGCCGTGCTGCTCCGCAACAACCCGTCGCTCCCGGTGCACCGGCTGCCCGTGTCGTGGCGGCTGCCCATCTCGGCCGAGCGGGTGGTGGCGGAGGCCTTCTACCCGTACACGGGGTTCCGCGCCGGCTCGGCCCCCGGCGACCGGGCGCTGTCGTTCCAGGCCCGGGCGGCCGGCGGGCCGGTGGATGCGGTGTTGGACGTCGCCGCGGCGGCCGGCTGGGGCCTGCTCGAGCTGCCCGCCCGGCACACGGTGCGCACGGACGCCGAGGCTGTCGCCGCCGTGGCGGCGGTGGCCCGCGGGTTCGTCGCCCGGGGCGCGGTGGCCCGGTCCGGGGCGGCGTCCGCGCCGGTCACCCCGGCCCGGGTCGCCGTCGGGGCGGCGCACCGGGACCAGGTCGCGGCGCTGCGGGCCGCCCTGCCGGCGGACTTCGTCGTGGACACGGCGAACCGGCTGCAGGGCCGCGAGTACGACGTGACGGTGGTGCTGCATCCGCTGTCGGGGCGGCGCGACGCGAGCGCGTTCCACCTGGAGGCGGGGCGGCTCTGCGTGCTGGCCTCCCGGCACCGGCAGGCGTGCGTGGTGGTGGCGCGGGCGGGGATCCGGGAGCTGCTGGACGACCACCCGTCGAGCGAGCCGGTGCACCTGTACGAGCCGGTGAAGTTCCCGGACGGCTGGGCCGCCAACCAGACGGTCATGTCGCACCTGGAGAACCACCGGGTGTCGGCGAGCGATCCAGCCGCACGGCGCTGACGCCGCCCATTCGGGCAAAATAGCCCGAAAGGGCCAGGATGGCGGCCATGATGATCGCGTGGGGGCCTTGGTGACGCTCGAACTGCCCGACGACTCGCCGGCGCACGACCTGCCGTGGATCATCACGGTCGGCCCGCTCGACGACGACGAGGACTGGGAGCCGGTGGTCTGCGGCCCGTACGAGCGCCCGCACGCCTTGGCCCTCGCCGAGGCGATCGTGGCGGACGACGAGCTGATGGCGGTCGTCGAGCCGTTGCTGCCCCGGGTGTCGGTGGACGAGATCCGCGCGGAGATCGCCGAGGCGCAGCGCGGCGCCGCCGAGGCGCTGGCGGCCGAGGACGACTTCGACGACGACCTGGCCGACGACGAGGACGAGGACGCGTTCGAGGACGGCAACCCGCCGGGTGCGGGTGCCGCCTCCTCCTTCCCGCGGCCGCCCCACCCGCCCGGCCCGGAGGAGATCCGCGCCGGCTTCGCCCGGATCGCCGCCCGACTGGCGTCAACCGCCTGAGATCTCGGTCGCCCGGAGTCGTCTCCCGTCGGCAACCCGCTGTCCGCCGCGGCGGCCGCCCCGACCTGCTCCGCAGCTGTCCGCGTACGCCGTCGTGGGCCTGCTTCTGGTAGCGGCCGGCCCGGCCCTGCTTCTGATAGCGGTCGGCCCGGCCCGGATGGCGACGGTGCCGGCCGGTGCGGCGCCGGTGGCCCGCGTGCCGGCCATGGCGTCGCGTGTGGCGGCCACCGTCTGATCGACCGGCTGGCATACTCGGCGTCCGGGCCC